>USNI01000202.1 GCA_900555975.1 uncultured Desulfovibrio sp.
CTGAAAGTGAAACATCAGGGATGACTCCCCCGTTTCCGCGATAAGGAGAAACAATATGGCCGTTCAGCAGAACAAAAAGTCCCACTCCAGAAAGTGCATGCGTCGTTCTCATGATCGCGTGGCCAAGCCCACCGTCATCTACTGCTCCTGCGGCGCTCCCACCAAGCCTCACAGCGTCTGCCCTTCCTGCGGCAAGTATGATGGCCGTCAGGTTGAACCTGTAGCGAGCGATGAGCAGTAATCGCGCAAGACTCGCCGTGGACGCTATGGGCGGGGACTTCGGTCCCTCCGTAGTCGTTCCCGGCGCTCTTCAGGCTGCTCGGAACACGGGCGCCAAAGTGATCCTCGTCGGTATCGAGGAGGAAATCCGCAAGACCATTGCCGGACTTTCCGCTCAGGCAGAGGAGGGGGAGCTGTACGAGATCGTCAACGCCACGCAGCTGGTGGAGATGACCGACAAGCCCTCTGAGATTCTGCGTACCAAAAAGGATTCTTCCATGCAGGTGGCCTGCAGACTGGTTCGCCAGGGACAGGCCGACGCCTTCATCAGCGCCGGCCACTCCGGTGCGGCCTATGCCTGCGGCATGTTCATTCTCGGGCGCATTCCCGGGGTGGAGCGTCCTGCGCTGGCTTCCGTGATTCCCACGGAAAAGTCTCCCATGCTTCTTCTGGACGTGGGGGCCAATGTGGAGTGCCGTCCTCACCATCTTTTTCAGTTCGGACTCATGGGTGCCACCTTCGTCAAGGACATCCTCGGATATGAGGATCCCCGCGTCGGCATTCTGAGTATCGGCGAGGAAGAGGGAAAGGGCAATACGCTTGTCAAAAACAGCTATGAGCTGCTCAAGCAGGCCTCCAATCTCAACTTCATCGGTAATGCCGAGGGCAGGGATCTGTTTACCGGTAATATCGATGTTGCGGTCTGTGACGGTTTCGTGGGCAATATTGCGCTCAAGCTGAGTGAAGGTCTGGCCTCTTCGCTGACGCATCTTCTCAAGCGGGAACTTCTGAACAACGGAATGCTTCCCAAGCTCGGTGCGTTCCTTTCCATGAAGGCGTTTCAGAACTTCAAGAAGATGGTGGACTATGCCGAATACGGAGGTGCTCCTCTGCTTGGTCTGAAGGGCATCGCCATCGTATGTCACGGAAAGTCCAATCCCAAGGCGATCACCAGTGCCGTGACCATGGCCAACACCTATGTGGTCAAGGGCACGCAGCAGCGTCTTGTGGAAACGATCAGCGCCAATGAGGAGCTGACGAGCTACGGACGCAGCGTCTAGTGAGCATCATGTTTTTCACCGCACGGAACGCTTTTCAGGCGGGCTGTGCGGTATGTGTGGACGGCGGCGAATGTTCACCGCCTGACGTGACAAGGTGCCCTGAGCATTTTCTTCGTTGAAATGCAGCCGAGGCCGTCTTCGGACAGCTTCCGACATGGTTTTCCGTCCGGTTTTGCCGGACAGGGGAACCGACCATGTCAGTCTTGTGTCCGTACCGTGTGTTCTGCCAGGATGTAAGTACCGTCGATCTGATCAGACGCACCTTTCAGCCGCTTCGTCCCTGTGTGGAAAATGCGCGGCTTCTTTCGGAGACGGGGCCTTACGGCCCCTGTTCTCCTCTCAAATAGGAACGACTGCCGCCATGTCCGCGGCAGTGTCCGGACTCCCCTCATGAATCATCCCTGCTATATTTGTGGACTCGGCTCCTGCATTCCTCCCCGCATCATCACCAACCAGGATCTGGAAAAGCTGGTGGATACTTCCGATGAATGGATCGCCACCAGAACGGGAATCAAGGAACGCCATGTTCTCGAAGACGGCGTCAATGCTTCCGACAGCGGCGTGAGCGCGGCCCGTGCGGCCCTCGATATGGCCGGTGTTTCTCCGGAAGAGGTCACGCATATTTTTGTGGCCACCTGCACCCCCGACTATCTTTGTCCCAGCACGGCCTGCGTCATCGCCGGCAAGCTCGGCCTTTCTTCCGCGGACGGCCGTCGCGGGGACGTCATGTGCTTCGATTTCAACGCGGCATGCACCGGCTTTGTCTACGGGCTGGAACTCGCAAGGAATACCGTCGAGAGTCATCCCGATGCCGTTGTGCTGCTTGTCGCCACGGAAGCTCTGAGCCGGCGCACCAATTTTACCGATCGTTCCACATGCGTGCTTTTCGGCGATGCCGCCGGGGCCGTGGTCCTGCGCTCCTCCGAGAAGGGGGCGCTGTGGCGCGTGCGCGACGTCGTCTGTTCTTCCGACGGTTCTCTCAGCGAACTCATCAAGATCGGCGGGGGATCCGCCTGCCGTATCAGCGAGGGGGATGTCGTGGGACCGGAATGGTTCATTTCCATGCAGGGCATGGCCGTGTTCAAGCACGCCGTCCGGAGCATGGCCGAAGAGAGCCTGCGCATTCTTGAGCGTAACGGCATTGCTCTGGAAGATCTCGATCTCTTCATTCCCCATCAGGCGAACCTCAGGATCATCAAGGCCGTGGGCGAACGGCTGGGCATGGATGAGAGCCGTGTCTTTGCCAATGTACAGCATTACGGCAACACGTCGGCGGCTACGCTTCCCGTCGCCATGGAGGACGCGCGTCGCGCCGGAATCCTCAGACCGGGGATGAAGGTTCTGCTGACGAGTTTCGGCGGCGGCATGACCTGGGGTTCTGCGCTGCTGGCCTAGTTTCTTCGTTGTCATTTCCCCGGAAAACGCTTAGTATCCTCCCAATCAGGAGCATGAGCATGAGCGATCTTACCCCTACCGCGCTGATCACCGGCGGTTCCCGCGGCATAGGCCGTACTGTGGCGCTTACCCTGGCCGCTGCAGGATATCAGATATACTTCACGTATGTGAGCCGTCCGGAAGCGGCGCAGCAGACCGTGGCCGACATCGAGGCCGCTGGCGGCAGCGCCCGTGCCTTCTGTCTGGACTCGGGCGATTCCGAGGCCGTAAGCCGCTTCTTTGCCGAAGAAATCAAGGGAAAGGTTCATCTTTCCGTGCTGGTGAACAATGCCGGCATTACGCGTGATACGCTTGTCCTG
>USNI01000203.1 GCA_900555975.1 uncultured Desulfovibrio sp.
GGGATCCCCCGCCGTGACGAAAGGAATGAGTGCCGTGCGTCCTTCGGCCGAGGCATCGCGGATCTTCTTTTCCAGAATATGCATGATATCTTCCTTTGCGGCGATGCCGCATACGTTCAGAGATTGAGAGCCTTTTCCACGATGTCCATGTCCTTGTCGCCCCGGCCGGAAAGGTTGACCAGCACCCGGCTTCCGGGAGCGAAGTCTCCGGCATGCTCCAGCACCCAGGCCAGCGCATGGGAGGATTCCAGCGCGGGAAGAATGCCTTCCTCACGGCACAGAGCCTGGAATGCGGCAAGCGCCTCATGGTCATGGACCACGCCATACTTCACGCGGCCCGTGGCGGCAAGATGTGCGTGCTCCGGCCCTACGCCCGGATAATCCAGACCCGCGGAAACGGAGCCTGAAGGCAGAATCTGCCCGTCTTCGTCCTGAAGCAGCATGGTGTACTCTCCGTGGAGAACCCCGGGTCTTCCAAGATTGATGGCGGCAGAATGCATGCAGCCCGGCTCGCCGGTCCCTCCGGCCTCCACCCCTATGATCCGAACCGACGCATCGGCCACGAAAGGCGTGAACATTCCTATGGCATTGGAACCTCCGCCTACGGCCGCCACCACATAGTCGGGCAAAGCTCCCGTGCGTTCCAGCATCTGGGCACGGGCCTCGCGGCCGACCACGCTCTGAAATTCACGGACAAGATCAGGAAAGGGATACGGACCCGCCGCCGTGCCGAAGCAGTAATGCGTACTGCTCTGAAGGGAAATCCACGCTCTGAGCGCAGCATTGATGGCATCCTTCAGGGTGCGGGAGCCGCTCTCCACGGCAACGACCTCCGCTCCCAGCAGACGCATCCGCCGGACATTGGAAGACTGCCGTTCCACATCCTCCGCCCCCATGTATACGATGCACTTCATGCCCAGTCTCGCCGCAGCGGCCGCCGTGGCCACGCCGTGTTGACCGGCGCCGGTTTCGGCAATGAGCTGCGTCTTGCCCATGTGCCGGGCCAGAAGCGCCTGCCCGAGCGTGTTGTTGATCTTGTGTGCACCGGTATGCAGAAGATCCTCCCGTTTCAGCCACAGCTCGAAACCGAGTCTCTTCGAAAGCGAGGGACAAAACGTAAGCGGAGTCTCCCGTCCGGCAAAATTCACCAGGAGATCGCGCAGCTGCCGCTGAAACGTTTCCGAGGGCAGAATGGCCTTCATGGCTTCTTCCAGCTCCATGAGGGGCGGCATGAGCAGTTCCGGCACGAAACATCCGCCGAAGTCACCGAAATATCCTTTTTTCATGATCTGTCACCTGTCCTTCCGTTTACCGTATCGTCCATGGAGCTTAAAGCCGGACGCTCCAGCGCCCGCACCGCCGCCACGGCCTCTGCCATTTTCTCCCCGCTCTTCACGCCCGGAGAGATTTCCAGTTTCGAATTGAAATCCAGCCCGTCGGGCGAACAGAACGCCAGTGCCCTCGCCACATTCTGCGGCGAAAGTCCGCCGGAAAGAAACCACGGATGCGGAAATGAAAGCCCGCGAAGAGACGGCCAGTCCAGTTCCCTGCCGCTACCCATGCCCGCATCCAGAAGATACATGCCGCACGTTCCGGCAAAACGAGCGATATCCTTTTCCAGCGCATCCCTTGTTGTTGCGTACTGTGCGGGCCACAGCACCCGGATCACACGTTCCGCAGGAAAATTTCCGGCGGCCGCCGCGCTCCGCTCTCCGTGCAGCTGAACGTAATCCAGCCGGGCAATACGGATGATCTCCCGCATCTCATCCGCACGCTGGTTCACGAACACGCCCACGCGCTTCATGCCGTGGGTGTCAAGCAGGGAAACCTGCGACGGCGTGACGTTGCGGGGGCTTTTCTCATGGAACACGAAGCCGCAAAAATCCACGCCAAGAGATGCCGCCTCGTCGATACGGCGCTGTTCGCTCATGCCGCATATTTTAATCCGCATGACCGATCTCCTCCCCCGTCAGAAGCCTGCGCAGCGCTTTTCCCGGCTTTCCGCCCTCCACGAGCGCGGAACCGACAAGTACGGCGGAAAATCCGCAGCGGGCGGCCTCTTCCAGATCCCGGCGTCGGCTCATGCCGCTTGCCGCCACCCACAGCTCACCGCTGCGGGGTGGGCAGCTTTTCGCAAGACGCAGACAGGCAGGTCTGTCCACGCGAAGCGAGACAAGGTCACGAGCGTTCACCTGAATGATGCGCGCGCCGCTCTCACGAGCGAGAGCGAAGTCATGTTCAGAAAACACCTCGACCACGGCTTCGACTCCGCCGGCTTCGGCCTGTTCACGAAGATCGCGAAGCAGGCGGACGTCCGGCGTCAGTCTCACGATGAGAAGAAGCGCAGATGCCGGAGTGGCCAGCGTGGCCGTCACCTGAAGAGGATGGAACAGAAAATCCTTGCGGAGCATGGGAACGGGCCTTCCGCATTCTGTCACGGTTCCGGCCATGCGGAAAAGAAAGTCGATCGAACCGTGAAAGTACCGCTCCTCGGTCAGCACGGACAGAGCGTTCGCACCGCTTCCGACATACTGCCGGGCGGCTTCCTCCGGTTCCAGAGACCCACATATCACACCCCGCGAAGGGGACGCTCTCTTGTATTCCGCAATCACGGCCGGAAGACCCGGCACGTTGCTCTTCAGAGCCTGCAGAAAAGGAGCCCTTATGCCCTGCCACGGCCTCATCGAGTTCTCGTCCATGCGTTCAAGAGCCGCCATCTCCTCTCTTTTGGCATCGATGAAACGTTCCAGTCCCGTCATGCGAGTACCCTCATGCCGGCACCTTCGGACACGCCCTTTCTGGCCATGGCCACACATTCCTCAAGCGTTCTTTCCTCTTCCAGCATATGAATGGCGAAGGCTGCATTCACCGCAACCATGTCCATCATGGCCCTAGGACCGCGACCTGCAAGAATCTCCTTCAGAACCGCGGCTGCTTCCTCCTTGTCCCTGACTTCCAGATCCTCCGGTTCGCACGGTTCAAATCCGTAGAGCGCAGGATCAAAGGTCACCTCATCCATCACC
>USNI01000204.1 GCA_900555975.1 uncultured Desulfovibrio sp.
AAAAATATTCATTTTTTAAAATGAATATAAAACAAGACAGTATTGTGATTTAAATTTCAAACCATTTTTCTTCATCGATAAAAAACTATCATTAATTTTCCTTTTATATCTTGACGAAAAAATTCTATTTCAATATGCTTAAATAAAGTTTTCGAGTCTGCCTCTGCTAAAGTATACACCATGCAGACAGACCTGAGCCACCGCTCACAGGGTAAGGCGGGAAACGGCCTTGCCTCCTCAAATGCTCCGGCATGGAAAGAAAACATGGATGAACGCATGATTTGCGTCGTCTCCGGGACTGCGGTTCCGGACGCGCGCCGGATCATGCTCATGAAGCGTTTTTTCAGCGGCGAGCATTTGTTATGTCCAGAATTTCCATGACCACCATCCCCGTTGCCCAGGCCGTGGGCACGGTGCTCTGTCACGACATCACACGCATTGAACCCGGCGTTCAGAAAGGGCCGGTTTTCCGCAAGGGCCACGTCGTCCGTGAAGAGGACATTCCCGTTCTTCTCAGCGTGGGCAAGGAGAACCTTTACGTCTATGAACCCCAGCCCGGTCTGCTCCATGAAAACGACGCCGCCGAACGCATCGCCCGTGCCGTGACCGGGCAAAACATCAACTTCTCCGACATCAGGGAAGGCCGCATCAACTTTCTCGCCGCCGGGCACGGCCTTCTGCGCGTGGACGTATCGGCCCTTGCAAGGGTGAACGCCTTCGACGACATCGCGCTTGCCACACTGCATACCATGCAGGAAGTGCAGAAGGGACAGGCCGTAGGCGGCACACGCATCATTCCTCTGCTCATTGAAGAAGAAAAAATTTCGCAACTGGAACATACGGTCACAGATCCCGTCATCGAGGTTCTGCCCTTCCGTCCCTTCCGTGTAGGCGTGGTCACCACGGGCAACGAAGTCTATTCCGGCCGCATCAGGGATGCCTTCGGTCCCGTGATCCGCCAGAAATTCGAAAGTCTCGGAAGCAGCATTCTCGGCCAGTCCTTCTCCGACGACTCCATCGAGATGACCGTTCAGCGCATACGCGACTTCATCGCGCAGGGAGCTGACATGATCGTCTGCACAGGCGGCATGTCCGTGGATCCAGACGACCGCACCCCCGCTGCCATCCGAGCCGCGGGCGGAAAGGTGGTCACCTACGGGGCACCCACATTTCCCGGGGCCATGTTCCTTCTGGCCCATATCGACAACATTCCGGTACTGGGACTTCCCGGCTGCGTCATGTATCACAGGGCGAGCATCTTCGACCTCGTGGTACCCCGCATTCTGGCCGGCGTTCCCGTTACCCGGGAAGACATCGTGGCTCTCGGCCACGGAGGTTTCTGCGCAGGCTGCGGCGAATGCCGCTATCCGAACTGCGCCTTCGGCAAACACTGATCTTCCCGAATCGGCCCGTATTCGGGCGTTCCGCCTCAGCGGCCGCCCCTCCTCCGGATTCCTCATTACAAGGAGCTGCCCATGTTCATCAAATCCCTTCTTGTCAACGGCATACGTCGTCAGGTGCTGGTCAATGCGGAAGATTCGCTTGCCAACGTCCTGCGCGACCAGCTGCAGCTTACCAGCGTGAAGCTGGGCTGCGAAAAGGGTCACTGCGGCGCCTGCAGCGTCATTCTCAACGGCAAGCTCACGCGCACCTGCGTGCTGAAGATGAAGCGCGTTCCCGATGATGCCACCATCATCACGCTGGAAGGCATCGGAACGCCCGAACATCTGCATCCGCTGCAGGAAGCGTGGATTTTCCACGGTGCGGCCCAGTGCGGTTTCTGCACGCCCGGCTTCATCGTCGCGGCCTATGCGCTGCTGATGGAAAACCCCTCCCCCACCAGAGAGGAAGTGCGCGACTGGTTCCAGAAGAACCGCAACGTCTGCCGCTGCACCGGCTATATTCCGATCATCAACGCCGTCATGGACGCCGCTGCCGTCATGCGCGGTGACAAGGACATCGAGGAAATCCGCTACAAGGAACCCGCCGAAGGTCATCATCTCGGCTCCACCAAGCCCCGTCCCAGCGCCGTGGCCAAGGTGACCGGTACCGCCGAGTTCGGCGCCGACGCCACCGTCCACATGCCCGCGAACACGCTGCATCTGGCGCTGGCTCAGGCCAAGGTGTCCCATGCCAACATCAGGGGCATCGACACTTCCGAAGCCGAAAAGATGCCCGGCGTCTTCCGTGTGCTCACCCACAAGGACGTCAAGGGCAAGAACCGCATCACCGGTCTCATCACCTTCCCGGACAACAAGGGCGACGGCTGGGATCGCCCCATTCTCAACGACACCAAGGTATTCCAGTACGGCGACGCTCTGGCCATCGTCTGCGCCGACACCGAATGCCATGCCCGTGCGGCCGCCGAAAAGGTGAAGTTCGACCTTGAACTGCTGCCCGAATACATGGATGCGCCTTCGGCCATGGCTCCCGACGCCATCGAAATTCATCCCGGCACTCCGAACATCTACTACGAACCCCACATCGAGAAGGGCGAGGATACCGCTCCCTACTTCAACGATCCCGAAAACGTCGTTGTGGAAGACAGCTTCTACACCCAGCGTCAGCCTCACCTCAACATTGAGCCTGACGTCGGCTACGGCTACATCAACGACAAGGGACAGGTGGTCATTCACTCCAAGTCCATCGGTCTGCATCTGCACGCCCTCATGATCGCCCCCGGTCTCGGCCTCGACTTCCCCAAGGATCTCGTGATGGTGCAGAACACCACCGGCGGCACCTTCGGCTACAAGTTCAGCCCGACCATGGAAGCGCTCATCGGCGTGGCCGTCATGGCCACCGGACGCCCCTGCCATCTGCGCTACAACTATGAACAGCAGCAGCAGTACACCGGCAAGCGTTCGCCCTTCTGGACCACCGTGCGCATGGCCGCCGACAAGAAGACCGGCAAGCTGAAGGCCATGGAAACCGACTGGACCTGCGATCACGGCCCCTACTCCGAATTCGGCGATCTGCTCACTCTGCGCGGCGCTCAGTTCATCGGCGCA
>USNI01000205.1 GCA_900555975.1 uncultured Desulfovibrio sp.
GTGCCCGGCGGCCGCGCCTGCATCCTGGAATTTGCGCCCGTGTCCGCGCCCCTGTTCGGTCCGGCCTATCACTGGTACCTGCGCCGCATCATGCCGAAGCTCGCGGGGCTTGTGAGCCGTTCCACCTCGGCCTACGACTACTTCGCCGAAACCATTGAGAATTTCCCGAAACCCGCGGCGTTCAGCGAAGAGCTTCGCGAAGCGGGCTTCGCCTTTGTTCAGCACATTCCCTTCACGCTGGGCGTGGCCAACCTGCACATCGCCGTGCGCGGCTAGCGTGCGTCCTTTTTCCGGAGTCTTCCCATGTCACTGAGTTTAGGAATCGTCGGACTGCCCAACGTGGGCAAGTCCACCCTGTTCAACGCGCTCACCAAGGCCCAGAACGCCGAAGCCGCAAACTATCCCTTCTGCACCATCGAACCCAACAAGGCCACCGTGGCCGTGCCGGACAGGCGCGTGGACGCGCTGACCGAACTTGTGAAGCCCGCCAAGACCATTTATGCCACCGTGGACTTCGTGGACATCGCCGGTCTTGTGCGCGGCGCGAGCAAGGGCGAGGGACTCGGCAACCAGTTCCTCGCCAACATCCGCGAATGTGCGGCCATCGTGGAGGTGGTGCGCTGCTTCGACGATGAGAACATCGCCCATGTGGACGGCAGCGTGGATCCGCTGCGCGACGTCGACACCATCGAAACCGAACTGCTGCTCGCCGACCTCGAAAGCGCGGAAAAGCGTCTCGACAGCCTGAAGAAAAAGGCCAAGTTCGACAAGGAAATGCAGAAGGCACAGCCCGTGCTCGAAGCCCTCGTGGCGCATCTTGGCGAAGGCAGGCCCGCCTCCGCCTTCGAGGTGCCGGAATTCAACGAACCCTTCCTTCAGGTCTGGCGCGAGCTTTCCCTGCTCACGGCCAAGAAGTTCATCTACTGCGCCAACGTGGATGAGGACGGCATTGCAGAAGACAACGATCATGTGAAGGCGCTGCGCGACCTTGCCGCCTCCCGCGGCTGCGACATGGTCAAGATCTGCGCCCGCCTCGAAGAGGAACTGCAGGGCCTCTCCGACGCCGAACAGGCCGAAATGCTCGAATCCTACGGCATCACGGAAAGCGGCCTTGAGAACATCATCCGCACGGGCTACCACACCCTCGGCCTTGCGAGCTTCCTCACGGCCGGTCCCAAGGAAGTGCGCGCCTGGACCTTCCGTCAGGGCTGGAAGGCTCCCCAGACCGCGGGCGTCATTCATACCGACTTTGAAAAGGGCTTCATCCGTGCCGAAGTCATCAGCTACGAAGACTACATGAAGTACAAGTCCGAAGCCGCCTGCCGCGCCGCCGGCGTGCTGCGCGTCGAGGGCAAGGACTATGTCGTCAGGGACGGCGACATGATGAACTTCCTTTTCAACGTGTAAGATTTTCCCTTCAACGTGCAGGGCTTCCTCTGCACGACATGTAACGACCTGCGCGTACCGCCCTCCCGCCGGTACGAAGCGTCGGCATTCCGGTCCGCGTGTCTTCCGTGCACGCGGACCTTTTCGTTCGCACGGGCAGGTCAGCTTCCGCCGGTCAATGACGCCCTGTCCCGGAACCTTTTTCGTTCGCACGGGCAGGTCCGCTTCCGGGTCCTGTGAGAATCTCCTCCCCGCGCTTTGACCCCCCTCCGCTTTTCCTGTAAGAAGATTTCCGTATGATCATCGACGGATTCCGGCAGCGTCATCCGCCCTTCCCCGGCCCGCGCATCCGGCCGGCCGCGGTCCGCACCGCTCCGACAACCGCTCAAGCAAGGAGATCGTCATGAAAACGTTTATCGGCATCTGCGGAAGCCTGCGCAGCACCTCGCGCAACATGGGTCTGCTGCGCTGCGCACAGCAGGTCCTTCCTCCGGACTGCCGTCTGGACATCATCGATCTGACGGCGTTCCCCTTCTATGTCGAAGGCCTGGAACAACCCGAATGCGCCCGTCAGTTCATCGAAAAGGTGAAGATGGCCGACGGACTCGTCATGGCCGTCCCGGAATACAACTACTCCGTGGCCCCGGCCCTGAAAAACGCCCTGGACTGGGCTTCCCGGGAACCCGGCACCATACTCGCCGGCAAGCCCGCGGCCATCATGGGCGCAGGCGGCGGCATGGGCACCTCCCGTGCCCAGTATCATCTGAGACAGACCTGCGTCTATCTCGACATCCGCGTCCTGAACAAGCCGGAAGTCTTTTCCAACGCCTTCTCCGGCGCCTTCACCGCCGACGGACTCGTCGCGGACAACGAAGAGGGACAGCGCCTCAGAGCCAACGTCGCCGCCCTGATGGACGCCCTGTGCAAAAACGCGTGACGCCTGTCCCCGGACCATGACGCACGGAGCGGAACCGGATGCCCGGTTCCGCTTTTTTTTCGCTCCGCAGAGCCGGAATGCTCCTTCCGTTCCCGCGCAAAAAAATACGCTGGCTGCGCTTGACCCTCTATCAGCTATAGACTTTATACTCTCTTCCGACACCCTTCCTTCCCGGATCCTCCGGCGAAGGAAAACCATCCATCAACCGCACAAACGGGAGAGACAGCATGAACATACAGCAGATACGAAACGCCACATTGAAAATCACGTACGCCGGCAGAACCTTCCTCGTGGATCCCTGGCTTGCCGGCAAAGGCGAAACCGGCACCTTCCGCAGTCTCGGCGGCGTGTTCCGGTGCAAAGACGGCACCTGGGACATTCCCATGCCCATGTGCGATCTTCCCTTCTCAAAGGCGTCGATGCCTGCATCTGCACCCATGTGCATCCCGACCACATCGACATCTCCCCGGACGGCACCATCGGCGCGGCTCTCGACAGCACCCTTCCCCTCTTCGTGCAGAGCATGGAAGATGCCCATGCCTTTGTGCGCTCCGGTTTTCGGGACGTCACGGTGATGTACGAAAACAGCCGCTTCGACGACATTCTCCTCGTCCGGGTTCCGGCCAGACACGGTACGAAGATCCCCTGCGGTCCGGCCTGCGGCGTGATCCTCCATCATCCC
>USNI01000206.1 GCA_900555975.1 uncultured Desulfovibrio sp.
AGTTGGACGAGAACGAGCCGTAGACGTCGTATCCCATGGATTTCAGCGTGGGGATGCCTTCTTCGACCGTGTCTTCCGTGCATGAGGCCAGAGAAATGATCTCGCTGTAGTTTTTGGTCCACGTGATGCCCGACAGCGCGATGTCGATCTGACCGCCGATGAGCGCGGAGATCATTTTTCCTCCCTGCTCGAAGGGCACGCGCGTCATCTTGATGCCGAGCTTGCCCCATTCCTTTTCCAGCAGGGCGTAGGTGAGATGGTTGCCCGAATATACGCCCGTCGTGCCGACGGTCAGCTTGCCAGGATTGGCCTTGGCATAGGCGATGATGTCGTCGACGCTTTTGAACTTGCCGTTCTTCTGGGTCAGGATGTGGTCCGGACGGAACGTGACGGCCAGAAGAGGCACGAAATCGGCCGTCTTGTAGGCGGTCTTCATGAAGCGTTCCTGAAGATGGATGTGAGGCTGATTGTACGTCAGCAGCGTATAGCCGTCGGGGCGTACCGTCGTGTAGTAGTTCGCTCCGACGATGCCGCCGGCTCCGCCCTTGTAGTCCATGACGACGTTGGTGCCCAGGGCTTCCTTCATATAAGGAATGAGAGGACGTATGATGATGTCCGATCCCGATCCCGCGCCGAAGGGGCAGATGAGCGTGATGTCCTTTTCAGGGTAGGCGGCCTGAGCCGTGGCAGCGGTGCCGATGAGTCCCATCAGGCACAGACCGGTCAACACAGAACAGAGAAATTTATTCATACGTTCCTCCAGGTATAAAAGGGTCATATCCACTTCATGCCAGGTGCATTAGTCCTGCAATATCATATGCAATTTTTATGCCAATATTACAGATCTCCACTTGGCACATTTTTTGCAAAGTGTCTTTTGCCTATGTGCGCAAATGTCATCCTAAAGAGTGAGGAGCAGCATATGATGGACGTCATTATCCAAGCTTTTTTTACATGTTTGGAGCCGATTAATCTGCTGGCCATGCTGTTGTCGGTGTCTCTGGGCATTGTCGTGGGCATGCTGCCGGGGTTCGGCGCCGCCACGGGACTGGTTCTCGTGCTGCCGCTGACGTACGGCTTTGATCCCGCCACGGCATTCATCACGCTCACAGGCATCTATCTCGGCGCCGAATACGGCGGTTCCATTTCCGCCATTCTGGTCAATACCCCCGGCACGGCCGCAGCCGTGGTAACGGCTTTCGACGGCTTTCCCCTCGCCCGTCGCGGTCATGCCAGAGAGGCGCTGCTCATTTCCAACATCGCGTCCTTCTGCGGCGGCATGTTCGGCGGAGTGGTCATGCTGTTCTGCATTCCCATTCTCGGCCGTTTCGTGCTCAAGTTCGGAGCCGGTGAAATCTTCATTCTGGCCTCTCTCGGCCTGCTGCTGGTCGGCTCGATTTCCCGGGGAAACGTCATCAAGGGCATTGCGTCGGCGGCACTTGGCCTGTTCTTCACCCTGTTCGGCGCCGACAGCGTGAACGGCGTGTCCCGGTTCGACTTCGACGTGCCGATTCTGATCGGCGGTCTGCCCATCATCGGCGGCATGCTCGCCATGTTTGCCGTGCCCCAGATGCTGAGTCTGGTGCTGGGCGAGTCGGAACAGCAGAAGCAGATTGAAGTGAACGGCAAGGGCGTCATGGCGAACTTCTCTCTTTTCTGTCAGATCTTCCGCTCCCTGTTCTCGCGCATGAAGATGCTGATCCTCCGGTCCAGCCTCATCGGCGTGCTCATCGGCATCGTGCCCGGCGTGGGAGCCGCGGTGGCCAGCATGGCGGCCTATACTTCGGCAAAGAAGTATTCAGCCGAACCGGAACAGTTCGGAAAGGGCGCCGTGGAAGGCATTGCGGCTCCGGAATCGGCCAACAACGCCATCGTGGGCGGCTCCCTCATCCCTGTCATTTCCCTCGGCATTCCCGGATCGCCGGCGGCCGCCATCTACATGGGCGCCATCTTTCTGCACGGCATGACCCCCGGTCCGAACTTCATGGTGAAAGAGGCCGATCTCGTCTATCTGATCATCTTTGCCATTTTCTTCTGTTCCGTCGTCCAGATGCTTCTCGGTGCGGTGACCATAGGATCCATGGCCAACATCCTGAAGCTTTCCGTGTCCAGACTTTTTCCCATCGTCATTTCCGTCTGCTGCATCGGCGCCTATGTGTCCCGCAGTCAGAATTTCGACATTTCCTTCTTCATCTTCCTCGGCATCGTGGCGTTTTTCGCCATCAAGATGGACCTCAACATGGGAGCCGTCGTCCTCGGAGCCTTCCTGGGAAGCACCATGGAAGTCAATCTTCTCGAAGGTCTTACCATAGCCTCCGCGCTGGGCGGCATCGTGCCCTATCTGGCGACGCGCAAGATCGCCTGCGGCATGCTTGCGCTGCTTGCCGTCTACATCGTATGGAAGCTCGTTTCTCTGTACAGAGCGTACAGCTGCAGGGACGGCCGGGGAGAATGCGTCGACGGCGTCGGAGCATGGAGCGGATACCGCGGATGGGATCTGGGATTCAGCATCCTCTTCCTCTGTGTCATAGCCTATTTCTTCAACATGGCGCAGCAGTATCCTGAAACGAGCCGTCTGTTCCCCCAGGTGGTGCTGAGCGTCATGGGCATATGCATGATCGTCAACATCATCAAGTGCCTGTTCTTCGGCAAATTCTATTATGAAAAGCCGTCCCCCTTCGCCAGACTCAATATCGGGAGAACGGCCTGCATGATGCTGCTGCTGGTATTGTATCTGTGCGGAATAATTTACATAGGATTCTATGTGGCATCCGCGATGTTCTTTGTGGTGGCAAGCGTCATCATTGAAGGATGGCAGCATGCTGAAAAGAGCATGCATCAGAAAATAAAGGAAAGCCTCATATTCATAGTGATCGGCATCCCGGCAATGTGGGTTGTGTTCACAATACTTTTCAAGGTCAATCTGCCCACAGGTCTGCTGTTCTAGCGCGACCTCATGAATCGCTGAAAAACAGGAGCCGCGACGGCATGACGCCAT
>USNI01000207.1 GCA_900555975.1 uncultured Desulfovibrio sp.
TGGACGATGTGGAACGTTTGCAGTTAAACGCCGTCATGCACTCCCCGGAGAAATTTCAGACCATCGGCCAGATCATCGACTATACCGAAAACACCGATTGTTTTACCCTCATTGACGCCAAAGATTACCACACCTTAGGGGATTACTACCTGAATCATTCGGGCTTGATGGTGATTCCCGACCCGTGGAAACCGGCCATTGACACCGACCGGCTGGGAAGTTTTATCGCCAACGAGGAACAGGGAACCTTCTACTGTTTCGGCTGTCAGGCCTCCGGGGACATCTTCGACTTCTACGGACGTCTCAACGGACTCGACTTCAAGGAAACCCTTGCCGCGCTTGCCGAAGAAGCAGGCATCCGGCTCGATGCCTATCGTTCCGATCCCCGTGCACGCGAACAGCGCTCCCAGAAGCGGGACATGCTCAAGATGCATGAACTTGCGGCGTCTCATTTCCACAGCAATCTCAACGCTCCTTCCGCGGCCGTATGCCGCTCCTACATTGAAGAACGGGGCATCTCCCGTGAGCTTGTGGAAAAGTTCGGACTCGGCTGGAGCATGGATTCCTGGCAGGATCTCGGAGAAAGTCTGCGTCGCGCCGGTTTCAATCTGAACGCAGCCGTGGAATGCGGCCTTCAGTCGAAAAGTCAGGGAGGACGTACCTTCGACCGTTTCCGCAACCGGCTCATGTTCCCCATCCGGAACCTGTCCGGACAGACCATAGCCTTCGGCGGACGCATCATTCCGTCCCTCGCCCGTGAAGACGACGCCAAATACATCAACAGCAGCGACTCGCCCATCTACAAGAAGGGAGAGCATCTGTTCGGACTGTTTCAGGCTCGGCCCTCCATCGCGGTGAAGAAAAGCGTGATTCTCACCGAAGGATACATGGACGTCATCACCCTGCACCAGTACGGCTACACGCAGGCCGTCGGCGTGCTCGGCACCGCGCTGACTCCGGAACAGATCAAGAGACTCTCGGGCTTCAGCTCTCACCTGGAACTCATGTTCGACGGTGACAGTGCAGGCCGGAAGGCAGCCTTCCGCTCCTGCGAGATGCTGCTTTCACGCGGACTGTCGTGCCGGGTGGTGCTCTTCCCGGACGACAACGACATCGACAGCATGCTTCATACCTATGGAACCGACGCCGTGGAAGAGCTGCGCGCTCATGCACAGGACGGCATTGCCTTCTGCATTTCAGTGCTGCGCGGCATGGCTCCGCGCGAAGCCGTGGAATGGGCAAGGCGCTTTCTCTCGCAGGTGGACATGCCGGAGCTGTTTCATCGCTTTGCCGCCGATCTCGCCGCCGGACTCGGCCTTTCCGAAGCCGATCTGCGCGGAGGCGTGCTGGAACGGCGCCGGGCAGCCTCGCACGGAACGATCGCCCCGCGCGACGTCACCCCTCACGGCATCAGCAGGGACAGGGAAATCATGACATTTGCGGTGCGCTATCCGCACAGACTGCCGGATCTTCAAGCTGCAGGAGCTGATCTTGCTCTCAGAAGTCCGTGGGCTCTCAAGCTCTGGGAGAAAATAGCGCAATATTGTTCCGATCAGGCTTTCGACGCGCTTGATCCCAAAGAAAAGAACTTCTGGATACGATGCCGGGGCGAGGACGCTCCCCCTCTCGACAACGAGGAAGGCGAACTTTCCGCCATCAGACAGATGCTCATCAACCTGCAGAAGACATCTCACATGGCTTCCGTCGTGGCCGCCCTTCGCCAGGGCACGGCCAGTCAGGAGACACAACGGGAATATATGCGCGCGCTTCTTGAAGCGCGAGGGAGGCGTAGTGACCAATAATCTTAAAGAAATCCAGCAGGTCAAGGCTCTTATCGCCAAGGGCAAGTCTGCCGGCTACCTTACCTTCGAGGAAGTCAGCAAGTCTGTCCCCGCGGAGATGAGCACGCCCGAAAATTTTGAAGAGATCATCGCGATGTTCGATCAGATGGACATCGCCATCGTGGATACGGAAAAGGAAGGCAAATCCATCGTCGTCAATCACGCCGACGCGGAAAATGATCCTGTGGATATCGTGTTCGACGAAAACGATGACGGCACGCTGGAATTTCCTCTTGATCTTTCCGCCGACGACACCGGCGACTTCGCCGCCCGCAACACCGATCCCGTGCGCATGTATCTGCGCGAGATGGGCGCGGTGCCGCTTCTCGACCGCGACGGCGAAGTCGTCATAGCCAAGAAGATAGAAACCGGCGAAGAGGACGTTCTCTACGCGCTCGTGGAAGTGCCCGTGGCCGTGGAAGAACTCATCAACGTGGGCGAAGACCTCAAGCAGAACCGCATCAAGCTTAAAGACGTGGTCAAGACCATCGAAGAAGACGATCCCACCGAAGACGAGATGAATCAGCGCCAGCGGGTCATTCTGCTTCTCGACGAGATCAAGGCCATCTACAAGAAGAAGCACAAGATCTATCAGAAGCTCGACGCCTGCTGCACGCTGGAACGCCGCGTGGCCGCCACACAGAAGGAAATCCTTCAGTACAAGGAGGAAGTGGTCTCCCGTCTGCGCGAAATCAAGCTGGAAAAGACCCTCATCGACCGCATCGTGGAGACCGTGGAAGACTACGTGCGCCAGATGAAGAACTATCAGCGCGAACTCGACGCCTACGTGGCCACCACCGGCAAGACGCAGGAAGAGCTGCAGGCCATGTTCGAGGCTCTGGACAACCGTACCCGGTCCATGCAGGACGTGGCCGCGGAGCTGGACATGAGCGTGGACAAGATGTTTTCCTACAAGGAACTCATCATGGGCAAGATTGAAAGCCTCCAGCGTCTGCGCGAAAAGTGCTGCCACGACGTGGATGATCTTGAGGAGGTGCTCTGGCGCATCCGCCGCGGCATGGTGGCTTCCATGCGCGCCAAGCAGGAGCTCATCCGCTCCAATCTGCGCCTCGTGGTCTCCATCGCCAAGAAGTACACCAACCGCGGTCTGCAGTTCCTCGACCTCATTCAGGAAGGCAACATCGGCC
>USNI01000208.1 GCA_900555975.1 uncultured Desulfovibrio sp.
TTGCGGCCTCCCTTCACGCCGAAGCTCACCACGCCGCAGGAGCCATTGGGCAGGTACTTCTTGGCAAGGTCGTAGTACTTGTCGCCGGGCAGGTCGGGATAGCGCACCCAGTCGACCATGTCGCTGCGGCTGAGGTATTCGGCCACGGCCAGACCGTTTTCACAGTGACGGGCCATGCGCACGTGCAGGCTTTCAAGACCGAGGTTCAGCAGGAAGGCATTCTGAGGAGCCTGAATGGCGCCGAAGTCGCGCATGAGCTGTGCCGTGGCCTTGGTGATGTAGGCCGCACCGTTGCCGAACTTGGTGACATAGGTAATGCCGTGGTAGCTTTCATCGGGCGTGCAGAGTCCCGGGAACTTTTCGGCATGGGCCATCCAGTCGAACTTGCCGGAGTCCACGATGCAGCCGCCGACGGCAGAACCGTGACCGTCCATGTACTTGGTGGTGGAGTGCACCACAATGTCCGCACCCCATTCGATGGGGCGGCAGTTCACGGGCGTGGCAAAGGTATTGTCGATGATGAGAGGCACGCCGTGGGCATGCGCCGCTTTGGCAAAGCGCTCGATGTCGAGAACCACGAGGGCGGGGTTGGCGATGGTTTCTCCGAACACGGCCTTGGTGTTGGGACGGAAGGCTGCTTCCAGCTCTTCATCCGTGCAGTCGGGAGAAACGAAGGTGAAGTCGATGCCCATCCGCTTCATGGTGACGGCGAACAGATTGTAGGTACCGCCGTAGATGGTGGAGGATGCCACGACGTGATCGCCTACGCCGGCGAGGTTGAACACGCTGAAGAACGAGGCCGCCTGGCCGGAGGAGGTGAGCATGGCGGCGGTACCGCCTTCAAGCGCGGCGATCTTGGCGGCAACATGGTCGTTGGTGGGGTTCTGGAGACGGGTATAGAAATAGCCGCTGGCTTCAAGATCGAACAGCTTTCCCATATCCTCGCTGGTATCGTACTTGAACGTGGTGCTCTGGATGATGGGAATCTGACGGGGTTCGCCGTTGCCGGGAGTGTACCCGCCCTGAACGCAGGTGGTTTCGATATGCTTGCTCATACGATATCCTTTGTGAGACTTCAGATCGTGTTTGTATTCCTGTTGTGCCTGCACCGTTCCGCCGGAAGACGGGAGAACAGGCAGGGCCTGTGAACAAAAATGAAAAAGCCCGCGCTTGTCGCACGGGCTTCCTGCCAGCATGGCTCAGGCATGAAGAAAGACCGGTGCGACTGATGGTTCGCCCCTGCACATGCGCTCGTCAAGAAGATCGATGAAGTATTCCATGTCATGCCTGCCTTTGATATAACTCTATATCTGGAAATCCTTATATAGATGGCTTTCAAAAATGTCAAGTCCTGATGTCCGAAACCTTCGGATTTTCTTTACATCTGTCCGAAAAGCCTTGCGCGGTGGGCCTTCACGTCGGAACGGCCCGTACGTGGCCAGACCCGATATGGGATGCGGTAAGGCGTCGGGAGGCAAGTGCATGCGGATACGCAGAGTGAAGGTGTCGTGGAAACTCTTTTCTGTTTTTCAGGAACGGAACCGAGGTTCTGGCGGGCGCGTTCCGACGGAAATCCGGCTTGCGAAAATTCTGTGATGAGATGATGCTGCAATGAAACAGGCTCCTGTCCATGGGGGACGGGAGCCTGCTGCAGCGTGCGGAAGATGCCGTGAATAAAATTGATGCTCAGGAGAAGTCCGCTAAGGAAGCTGGTTGTATTCGGCGTCGCTTACAGGTTCCAGCCATTCGTTTGAGCTGTTGTCCCCGGGAACTTCCACGGCCAGATGCGAGAACCAGCTGTCCTTTGCTGCGCCGTGCCAGTGTTTTACACCGGCAGGAATGATGACAACGTCGCCGGGGTGCAGCTCCCGTGCCTTGCCGTTCCATTCCTGATACCAGCCGCGGCCGGCCGTGCACAGCAGAATCTGACCGCCGTTGCGGGTGGCATGATGGATGTGCCAGTTGTTGCGGCATCCGGGTTCAAAGGTCACGTTGCCGATGACCACGCCTTCCGTGGAAAGCATATTGAGCCAGCTGTTGCCGGTGAAGTATCTGGCGTATGCGGTATTGGCTTCGCCGCGAGGAAAAAGATCGGTGATGGTGTTCATGTATGCTCCTGTGAATACTGTTGTGGAAGATTGCCGGGCAGAATGCGGGAACATGTCTTGCTGACGGAACCCGTTCGGACCGACGTCAGAGGAGAGAACAGATCCGTTCATTCCAATGCTCATGGTAGTTCTGAACTATCCGGGAGAACAGATCTGTATCTCTCGATTTCTTGCACGATTCTTCCGCCTGTGACGAAGGACTGCCGGAAGGACAGGGTACAGAAGTCATTCGAAGGCATGTCGTTCAGCCGAGCTTTTTCCCTGTGCTGCGGAAGTAGAGCGAGAAATCCGCAAGCGTGAGCAGAACGGCTCCCGTCAGGATAACCGCCGCGGTGAGGAAAATGCCGCGCATGCCCGTGGCATCGTACAGATTGCCGCCAAGGCATGCCGCCATGCCTATGGAGAACTGTATGGCGGCAACGGAGAGTCCCCCGGCGATTTCGGCTTTGTCTGCCAGAGTGAGAGCTATCCATGCCGTCCAGCCTACACAGAGCATGCCGAACATGAATCCCCACAGCAGAAGTGCCGGCAGACTGACGGCGGTCTGCCCGGTGAACAAAAAGAGCAGTACGGCCGTAAGAGCGAGAACAACGTGCATGCCAGTCATGGTGCCGCGGAAGTTCCTGTGCAGAAGGCTTCCGGCAACAAACGTTCCCATCGTGTTGCTGACGCCGTAGGCCAGAAGCATGCATGAGAGGGTCGTCGTCTCCAGCCCGAGTCCGTGCTGAAGGTAGGGACGCAGATAGGTGAAGAGCGTATGGTATCCGCCATAGGCGAGAATGGTCGCTGCGAATCCTGCCAGAGCCCAGCGTGTTTTCAGAAGCGAGAGCATGCCGCGGAAATCGTTCCCGGGACGGGGAGGAAGCGGGGGCAGACT
>USNI01000209.1 GCA_900555975.1 uncultured Desulfovibrio sp.
GTCAAAAATCAACCATTTGTTGTGACAGAGCCTTTTCTTTTAATGATCCGGAGGTTCACGGTCAAGACGGAGCATGCGTCGTCCTGGTTCCGCGGACGGGGAAGAAGGGAGCGGTTCTTGACAAAACGCCGTCTGCGGGCAACTCTCGCGGCAGAACCGCTCACGGTTCCGAGAAGGAGTAGCCATGCCGCGACTGACGCTGATCTTCACAGCCGTGCTGATGTTTCTTTTTCTTCCTGCCGGCGCGCATGCCTTCGACGACGGCGTGGACGCACTGAAGTTCGCCGCTCCGGACGGCTTCGTGGAACTGACGGACCATCAGTCCGACCTTTTTCTGGACACGGAGAAGGACGCGGTGCGCAACGGGCGTCTCATACGGATGTATCTGCCGCAGTACATGGCGCAGCAGTACCGCTACGGCAACCGCGACGCCGTGACGAGACAGGTGCTCATCTGCGCCATGAAGGGACAGAGCCGCGCGCTGGATCAGAAGGACGCCGAACTTCTGGCGCGATCCACGGAAGGGCTGTTCATCGGCTTTTCCCACATCCCGCACAGCCGCACGGACACGCCCGCCCAGGAGCTGGAGAACAGGGAAAGGACAATCAACGAATCGCTCGCCACGGGCAGACCGCTTCTGGTGGATTCGGTACGCACGTCGAGCGCCTATCTGTATACGTGCCTCATCCATTACAACATGGCCGAGCACGGGGAGAAGAGCTGGCTTTCGACGGCCATGAGCACGGCCGTGGTTCCGGTGAAGGACACGGTGCTCTTCGTGACGGTGACGTCCATGCTCGGCACGGAGGCGGCGGAACCGCATCTGGACTGGGCGAAGGAGACGGCTTCCTCCTTTGCGGACATGATCGTGCGCGGCAACCGCGAGGAAAAGAAATAGTCCGCGGATTCGACGCAGGGAAAGACTTGCCTTGCGCCGGAAAATAGGATAGACAGTTACACATAATGCACACATCGGCAGCGGCCAGGGTTCCCGGAAGCGAAAGGCGCCTGCGGGTGAAGGGCCAGGGGTCGATGTGGAAGACAAACCCTTTTTTCTCAAGGAGAATTACCATGGCTTACGTCAGCATGAAGCAGATGCTGGAAACCGGCGTGCATTTCGGTCATCAGACCCGTCGCTGGAACCCCAAGATGCGTCCCTACATCTTCGGCGCCCGCAACGGCATCCATATCATCGACCTCCAGCAGACTGTGAAGCTGTTCCGCACCGCCCATGACAAGATCGTGGAAACCGTGGCAGGCGGCGGCAAGGTGCTGTTCATCGGCACCAAGCGTCAGGCTCAGGAAGCCGTGGCCACCGAAGCGGCCCGCGCCGGTCAGCCTTCCGTGACCAACCGCTGGATGGGCGGCACCCTCACCAACTTCGTGACCATTCAGAAGAGCATCGAACGTCTGAAGAAGCTCGAAGCCATGTTTGCCGACGGTTCCATCAACCGCTATCAGAAGAAGGAAATCCTCAGCTTCCAGCGCGAACTGGACAAGCTGAATCTCACTCTCGGCGGCATCAAGGACATGGACAGCCTGCCTCAGCTCGTGTTCATCATCGACCCGCATCGTGAAGAGATCGCCGTGAAGGAATGCCGCAAGCTCGGCATCCCGATCGTGGCCGTCATCGACTACATCATTCCCGGCAACGACGACGCCATCCGCGCCATCAAGCTGTTCGTGAACGCCATGGCCGAAGCCTGCCTCGAAGGCGCCGCCCAGAGCAAGGAAGTGGCCGATCCCGAAGCCGCCATGCAGAAGGCCGCCGAAACGGCCGAAGCCGCTGAATAACCCCTTTCATTTTCAAGGAGCAAGACAATGGCTATTACCGCTGCCATGGTGAAGGAGCTGCGCGACAAGACCGGCGCCGGCATGATGGACTGCAAGAAGGCCCTCACCGAATGTGAGGCCGACGTGGAAAAGGCGCTCGACTGGCTGCGTCAGAAGGGTCTTTCCAAGGCCGCCAAGCGTGCCGACCGCGCCACCTCCGAAGGCGTGATCGCAAGCGCCGTGAGCGCCGACGGCAAGACTTCCGCCATCGTTGAAGTGATGACCGAAACCGACTTCGTGGCCCGCGGCGAGAAGTTCCAGGACTTCGCCAGAAGCGTGGCCGAAGAAGTGGTCGCGAACGCCCCCGAGACTCTCGACGCCTTCCAGGACCGCGTGAACGATCTGGCCGCCGCCACCGGCGAAAAGACCGTGCTCGGCCGCTTCGTGCGCATGAGCCTCGAAGGTGAAGGCGCCATCGGCACCTACGTGCATTCCAACAACAAGCTGGCCGTGCTCGTGGAAGTCGTCACCGACAAGCCCGCGAACGAGACCGTGGCCGAATTCGCCAAGAACGTGGCCATGCAGATCGCCGCTTCCAATCCTCTGGCCATCGACGCCGACAGCCTTGATCCCGCGCTTCTCGAACGCGAGCGTGAAGTGTATCGTCAGAAGGCCCTCGCCGAAGGCAAGCCCGAGAAGATCATCGACAAGATCGCCGAAGGCGCCGTGAAGAAGTACTGCAAGGAAGTGTGCCTGCTCGACCAGCCCTACATCCGCGACGACAAGATGAGCGTGCAGGATCTTCTGAAGGCCACCGCGAAGGCTGCCGGCTGCTCCATCGCCATCAAGCAGTTCGTCCGCATCCAGCTTGGCGCGTAATCTGCCCTCCGGAGCGACTTTTATGGAAAAGTCGCGTCGGCGCGCTTGAATCCGTCAAGATATCAGGATACAAGGGGGGAGACCATTCTCTCCCCTTTTTTTACGCTCTTTTTCCGGATAGCCCATGGAACCTGCCGTACGCCTCACCGCACTCATCATCACGCTGAACGGGGAACGCCTGCTGGGAAAGTGTCTTGAATCGCTTTCGTTCTGCGACCGCGTCCTCATCGTGGACTCCTTCAGCTCCGACGCCACGGAAGCCATTGCCCGCGAGCACGGAGCCATATTCATTCAGAACCCGTGGCCGGGCAATGCAAAGCAGATACGCTAC
>USNI01000210.1 GCA_900555975.1 uncultured Desulfovibrio sp.
CTCGCGCTGCTTCTTTTCCTCCTCCTCGCGGAGGGCGCGGCGCAGGACCTTGCCTACGAGGGACTTGGGCAGCTCGTCCCTGAATTCGAAGACGCGGGGAACCTTGTACGAAGCCAGCTTGGTGCGGCAGAACGCGGCCAGTTCGGAAACCGTGATCTTTTCGCCGTCCTTGGGGACGATGTAGGCCTTGAGGGTCTCGCCGCGCGCCTTGTGCGGGACGCTGAGGGAGACGGCCTCCTTGATTTTGGGATATTCGTGCAGGACTTCGTCGATTTCGCGGGGAAAGACGTTGTAGCCGCCGACGATGGCCATGTCCTTCTTGCGGTCGACGATGAAGTAGTAGCCGTCGCTGTCGCGGTAGGCGATGTCGCCGGTGTGGAGCCAGCCGTCCGCGAGAGTGGCGGCGGTTTCCTCAGGCTGATTCCAGTAGCCTTTCATGACCTGCGGACCGCGGATGATGAGTTCGCCGCATTCGTTGTCGCCAAGTTCGGTCCTGCCGGTTTCGATGTCGACGATGCGCGCTTCGGTTTCAGGGATGGGCACGCCGATGGAGCCTATCTTCTGAAGCCCGTACACGGGATTGGCGATGACCACGGGAGAGGCTTCGGTGAGGCCGAGACCTTCGGTGATGTTGGCATGCGTGATGTCCTGGAACTGCTTGAGGCTGGCCTGAGGGAAGGGGGAGGAACCGGAAATGCAGAGCTGTATGCAGGTGAGGTCGTAGTGGGCGATGTCCTTCTGCTGCATGAGGGAGATGTAGACGGACGGAGCACCGACGAAGAAGGTGGGCCTGTGTTTTTTGATGAGCTCCAGCACGTCGTGCGGGGAATAGCGCGGCACGGGCATGGTGGAGGCGGCCAGAACGGCGGGAAGCACGATGTTGCCCATGAGTCCGAAGACGTGGAAGAAGGGCATGATGCTGAGGAAGCTGTGGGAGGAATTGGAGGCGTCGCAATGGATGACGGCAAGAAGCTGCTGTATCTGTGCGGAGAGGTTGCCGTGGGTGAGCATGGCGCCTTTGGAGAATCCGGTGGTGCCGCCCGTGTACTGGAGAAGGGCCAGCGCCTGTGCGGGGTCTTCCGGTTCCTCGCTGTAGCGGCGGCTGGTTTTGAGCATGGTTTTCCATGCGATGACGCTCTGATTGTCGAAGGAGACCTCGGGCAGGTGTCCCTGACGTTTGGCCTGAAGGGGCTGAAGCAGGTTCAGAGGAAAGGCGAGGGCGTCGGCGATGCGGGTGACGACGCAGGTCTGAACGCCGAGGCGGGGACGGAGAGGCTCGATTTTATTCCAGAACAGGTCGAGGGTGATGAGAAATTTCGGCGTGGAGTCGCTGAAGTGATGGGTCAGCTCCTTTTCCATATAGAGGGGGTTGGTCATGACCACCGTGGCGCCTGCCTTGAGCGCGCCCCAGAAGGCGATGATGGTCTGCGGCAGGTTCGGCAGCATGATGGCCACTCTGTCTCCGGAGTTCAGCCCGTGTTCGCGCAGGGAGGCGGCGAAGGCTTCGGCCTTGTCCTTGAGCTGCCGGTACGTGAGCGTGAGATTCTGGAAGATGACGGCCTTGTGGTCGCCGAAACGGGCGGCAGCTTCATCCAGATAGGACTGGACGGCACGGGGAACAAGATCAAGATGGACCGGCGCACCCTCGGCGATGTGGGGCAGCCAGGCAGGAGCGGAATCGTTCATGAAGCATATCCATGGTTAGAAGAACATTAAACAAAGACAGTCTAGCGAGTGAGGCCTGTTCTGTCACGCACAAAGTAGGGAATGTCGTCCGTGGGAGCGCATCTTTGTTCGTGATGGCCCCTGCTTTGGGGTGCTGAGGAACGGAGAGCCTGTTCTGTCCGCCGCGCAGACGGGAAGGAAATGTCATGCCGCATGCCCCGGACGGAAGGCATGCGGGAAAGCATTGCGGGATGTCGGAAGGAAGAAAAAAAGTTTATTTGTTCTTTTTATCACGAGACGAAAAGCAGAAAAGGAGGCTGCGGAGCCTCCTTTTTTCTGCATTCATTCTGCATTCATGATGTTGCGTGGCGACGGCTACAGCGCTCTGGCGACGGCGGGAACCTGCCAGTCGATGCCGAAGGTGC
This sequence comes from uncultured Desulfovibrio sp., assembly GCA_900555975.1. Taxonomy (GTDB): domain Bacteria; phylum Desulfobacterota; class Desulfovibrionia; order Desulfovibrionales; family Desulfovibrionaceae; genus Mailhella. The sequence continues at coordinate 2,091 of USNI01000210.1, forward strand.
AGGAGCTGAGCTTGACGGCGGGCGCGCACTGATGCCTCTTGAATTCGGAGGCGGCCACACGACGGACGACGCTTTTCACGACATCGTCGGAAACGCCGGGGACGACGAGGCTTTCGGGATTGGCGGCATTTTCCAGAAGTTCGCGGAGAATGGCATCGAGGACGTCGTAGGGAGGAAGGCTGTCCTCGTCGACCTGATCGGCATGCAGTTCGGCGGAGGGAGCCTTGGTGAAGATGTGTTCGGGGATGATCTCGCTGCCGCGCATGCCGTTGTACCAGCGGGCCACTTCGTAAACCTCGGTTTTATAGAGATCTCCGAGCGGTTCGAGGGCGCCCACGGTATCGCCGTAGAGCGTGCAGTAGCCGACGGCGTTTTCGGACTTGTTGCCGGTGCCGAGCACGACGCGGCCCAGACGGTTGGCAAAGGCCATGAGCAGGGTTCCGCGGATGCGGGGCTGGATATTTTCGGCCGTGAGGTCGTTTTCCACGGCGGGCAGGGTCTGGAAGAGAGGTTCAAGGACGGAGTCGAAGGCGTCCATGACGGGCGTGATGCGGGCGGTCACGGTGCGTATGCCGAGATTGCGGGCCAGAACTTCGGCGTCGGTTTCGCTGTGATCGGAGCTCCAGCGGGAGGGCATGAGCACGGCCAGCACGTTGTCGGGACCGAGGGCGTCGGCGGCGATGCAGGCCACGAGGGCGGAATCCATGCCGCCGGAGAGGCCGAGCACGGCGCCGCTCATGCTGCATTTGCGGACGTAGTCGCGCACGGCGGCGATGGCGGCCTCCGGGTTCTCGTGAGCCGGGCCCTCCCCTTCCGAGATGACCGCGTCGATGATGCCGCCGGCCAAAACCGAGGCGGCGTCCATCTGCATGGCCTCGGCGG
>USNI01000211.1 GCA_900555975.1 uncultured Desulfovibrio sp.
CCTTCCCGTCCTGCGGCGTACCCGCAGGACGGGCTGACGGACGGGCAGACTCATCATCCGCATTCCTGCGGCAATACCTAAAAAAGGATACGTCATCATGCTTCAGTTGGCCGAACTTCGTTCCCGCTGCAACAGCCTTGCCGAACAATTCAATTCCCTCTGGGGGCGTCTTTGACCTGCCCTCGCGGGAGGCGCGTCTTGAAGAAATAGAAAAGATCATCTCCAGCCCCGACGCCTGGTCCGATCAGGAAAAGCTGACGCCGGTGCTCAAGGAAAAGAGCCGTCTCGAAGCCGAGGTCGCCCGCTTCCGTGAACTCAGGCAGAGTTATGAGGAAATGGAGGAATGGCTCGGCTTTGTTTCCGACGGAGAAGAAGAGGCGATGGAAACGCTGAACGAGCAGACGGACCTGCTGGAGGAGATGCTCAAGGAAACGGAGATGACCGTTCTGCTCAGCGGAGAAGCCGATCATATGGATGCCCTTTTGGACATTCATCCCGGCGCCGGCGGCACCGAAGCCCAGGACTGGGCTGAAATGCTGGAACGCATGTATCTGCGCTGGGCCGAGTCACATCACATCAAGGCCGAGATCGTGGACTTTCTCCCCGGTGAAGAAGCGGGCATCAAGGCGGTCACCATCAGACTGCAGGGCGAGAACGCCTACGGCATGCTCAAGGGCGAGAAGGGCATACACCGGCTCATCCGGATTTCTCCCTACGACGCGTCGGGACGCAGGCATACCTCCTTTGCCTCGGTGGACCTCATTCCCGATGCCGGCGAGGTGTCGACCATCGAGATCAAGGAAAGCGATCTGCGCATCGACGTGTACCGTGCCTCGGGCGCGGGCGGTCAGCACGTCAACAAGACCGAGTCGGCCGTGCGCATCACGCACATTCCGACCGGCATCGTGGCGCAGTGTCAGAACGAGCGTTCGCAGCAGAGCAACCGTGAAAGCGCCATGCGCGTGCTCAGGGCGCGTCTGTACGCCTATGAGCAGAGCAAGCGCGACGCCGCCCGTCAGGCGGACTATGCGGGCAAGGACGCCATTGCCTTCGGCAGTCAGATCCGAACCTACACGCTTCAGCCCTATCGTCTGGTCAAGGATCACCGCACCGGTTCCGAGTGCGGCGATGTGGACGCCGTGCTCAACGGCCGCATCGATGATTTTCTGCGCGACTATCTTCTCTGGCAGCATGAGCACAGTCGCGGATAGATTTGCCGTTTTTCCTTGCAAGGCAACGGATTTAGGGTTATAGATGTCTTATCTTATGTGATGTGAGCTTTCAAGCGGGATTTTCCCCGACCATAATCCTTCTCCCTGTGCCGGGCAGGGCACGACAGGGGGAGTACCGTATGACGGAGATGTCATGAACAAGAGTGAACTGATCAAGAATCTTGCCGAACAGTCCAATGTGTCGCTGGATGAGGCCACCCTTGTGGTCAACACGTTCGTGGATTGCATGAAAGAGGCTCTTCTTGCTGGCGATCGTGTGGAAATCCGCGGGTTCGGCAGTTTCAAGGTTAAAGAATACGGTTCCTACGCGGGGCGCAATCCCCGTACGGGCGACCGGGTGGAAGTCAGCCCCAAGCGTCTTCCGTTCTTCCGTGCCGGCAAGGAACTTAAGGAATTCCTCAACGATTAGACATCTCCGGCATTATGAAGCGGACATGAAGAGGCAGGTTCTTCGAACCTGCCTTTTTCGTGCCCGGCGAACGGCCCTTGCAGGCGAAGATGCGGCCGGACGGACAGCTTTTTCCTTGAGATTGCCTTCGTTGTCGCGTAGATTCACCCAACGGAAAGAAGGATGGAACTTATGTCGCTCATGCGTTTTGTATCGTGGAATGTCAACGGCTTCCGTGCCGTCAGCAAAAAGGCGGACTGGGAATGGTTTTCCCGCACACAGGCCGATGTCGTCGGTCTTCAGGAGACCAAGGCTTCTCCCGAGCAGCTCTCCGAGGAACAGCGCCGGCCCGAAGGATGGCATGCCTGGTGGTCTGCGTCCACGGTGAAGAAGGGATATTCGGGCGTGGCCGTGTTCAGCCGCAGAGAGCCGCTCCGCGTGGAGCAGGAGCTGCCGGATCCCGACTATCACGGCGAGGGTCGCGTGCTCCATCTGGAATTTCCAGAACTGCATTTTTTCAACATCTACTTTCCCAACGGCGGAGAGGAGGTGTCGAAGGGCGTATTCCGCCGGGTACCGTACAAGATGGGCTTTTTCAACGCCTTTTTCGAATATGCGGAAGAGCTGCGGCAGGATAAGCCCATCGTGGTGTGCGGGGACTTCAACATTTCCCACAGAGAGATCGATCTGGCCAGACCGAAGGAAAACGTGCTCAATACCGGCTTTCTGCCGGAAGAGCGCGCGTGGATGGATGCCTTCGTGCAGGCCGGATACGTGGATACCTTCCGTCATGTGCACGGCGATGTGGAAGGCGCCTACAGCTGGTGGTCCTACAAGACCCGTGCCAGGGAGCGCAACATCGGATGGCGTCTGGATTATTTCTTCGTGTCGGAAGAGCTGAAGAACAATATCCGCGACGCCTGGATTGAAAACGACGTCTACGGTTCCGACCATTGTCCCGTGGGGCTGGCACTGGAACTGTAGACAGGGAAGGGCCGGTGCTTCCGGCCATGGAAGGACACGGCGCGGAGCAGACGCCGTGCAGCGCGCGGACATCGGACGGAAGTGTTTTCGGACGATGCCGACACGTTGTCGGCAAAGACGCCTCCGCCCGCAGGGAGCATGAGCATGATCGGAAGGAAAAAGCCCGGATACAAAAAAAGCCCCGAAGAATCGGGGCGAAATATGGGGCGAATAACAGGGTTTGAACCTGCGACCCCCTGGGCCACAACCAGGTGCTCTGCCAACTGAGCTATATTCGCCGTGCAGGAAGAGTAATTATTCGATTGCCGAAGAATAGTCAAGCATTTTTTTCTCATCCCGGAGGAAGAGTTTGGACAGTTTTC
>USNI01000212.1 GCA_900555975.1 uncultured Desulfovibrio sp.
CCGGCCGTTCTTTCCGAGACACGGAGGCGGGAGGATGATCTGCGCGCTCCTGAAAAGACCGGACAACATCCGGACGCTCCAGAGCGCGACAAACACACTCTCCCCTCAGCATCCCCCCCCTGTCCTGCCATCCCTTCCTTCATTCCGCTGATTCCGCAAAGCGGAAACAGCGGCCGGCCACCGCAGGCGGGTGCGGCAGCACACGCCTGCATGACTGAGGCTGAAACGGCAACACCCGTCGCCCCCGCACTCCGGCACGTCAAAGGACGCCGAAGCGGCAGCGCCGCGAGGCGAAACAGGGGGGTCCGGGGGGGATTATCTCCCCCGGATGTCTTTCCTGTCTTTCCTGCCTTTCCTGCCTTTCCCCCTCTACTGCTGTTTCAGAATGAGCATGGTCAGCGGCGGCAGGTAGAGGGTGATGTCCTGCATGTCGATGCCGGTGGAGGCGTCGCTGAAGTGTTCGGTAGGCGGCTTATGGGGCACGAGGTTGCCGCAGCCGCCGAAGCGGGGTTCATCGGAGGACATGAGTTCGACGTACTTGCCGGGCAGGACGCGGAAGCGGAAGTCGGGTTCGGGTCTGGTTTCATGGAAGTTGAAGGCGAAGAGGAGTCTGCCGCGGGAGAAGGCGAGGAGTCTTTTGTCTTCGTGGATGAAGCGGAACTCCGGGCTTTTGGCGAAGTCGCGGCGGTGTCTGTCCACGATTTCCTTCATCTGCGCCTTGTCCCAGCGGGCGAGCGCGGCGTAGAAGGAAAGCTGGTCTTCGGCGAGCTGCCACTGTCTGTGGGCGTGTTCCTGATCGTCGAGCCATTCGGGGGGACCGAATTCCGCGCCCATGAAGTTGAGGTAGCCGGCGTCGGCGGACATGAGGGTGATGCCGCGCATGAGACGGTAGAGGGCCACGCCTCTGGTTTCGTTCCAGGTGGCGTTGAAGGGGCTCATGCGGGTGTACATGGCGTCGCCCACGATGCGCCAGATCATGGCGTCGTCGCCGTTGATGCACTGATCGTGGCATTCCACGTAGCTTATGGTGCGGTCGTAGGGGCGGTGATTGGTCATTTCGTACCAGAGCCGGCCCATGGCGGAAGGCGTCTTCACGTATTTGCCCCAGAAATCGGGCAGGCCCATGGCGAAGCGGTAATCGAAGCCGAGACCGCCCTGTTCCGGCGGGCAGGTCAGGCCGGGCATGCCGCTGAACTCTTCGGCGATGCTGACGGCCGAGGGATTCAGCGCATGAATGAGCGCGTTGGCGAGGCAGAGATAGAGTTCTCCGGCCGCGTTGGTGCGACGGCTGCCGTCGGGGGCATAGAAGCAGCGTCCGACGTGCTCGAAGCTGTCGCCTATGCCGTGATCGGTGTAGAGCATGTTGCCCACGGCGTCGAAGCGGAAGCCGTCCACGCGGAACTGTTCCATCCAGTAGCGGCAGTTGGAGAGCAGGAAGCGCCGCGTCATGTCCTTGCCGTAGTCGAAGGACGGCGTCCCCCACTGGTTGGAGCGTTCGTCGAAGAAGTATGATCCCGTGTCGTAGCGGGCAATGCCCTGCTCGGTATTGGCGCAGGCGTGGGCATGGGTGATGTCGAGAATGACGGACAGGCCCAGACGATGCGCCTCGTCCACGAGACGCCGGAAGCCGTCCGGATCGCCGTAGCGCGAGGAGGGAGCGAAATAGCTGCTCACCTGATAGCCGAAGGACTTGTACAGGGGATGCTCCGGCACCCCCATGAGCTGCACGGCCGTGTAGCCTGAGGTCTTGATGCGCGGAAGCATGTCCCGGATGAAGTCGTCGTAGCTGCCTACGGACCCCTTCACATGATTCCGGGCATCCTGGGACATGCCGATGTGCGCCTCGTAAATGCGGGGGAACTTCGGTCTCGACGGCCGCTCATGGCGGAAGAGATACGGCACGTCCGGATCCCACACTCTGGCGCACCACATGTCGGGGTTGTCCCTGTTCTGCTCCACCCACGAGGCGAAGGCCGGAACCCGGCGCACGATTCCCGGTTCTCCGTCGCCCTCAAGATGCAGCTCGTAATAGTCGCCGTGCGCGAGCGCCTCTTCCGGCAGATAGATGCGCCACAGTCCGCCGCCGACATTCGTCAGTTCCTGCTCCGGCAGTCTCTCGAAGCCGGTGCGGTTCGTGACCAGCCATACCCGCACGGCCCGGGGCATGTACTCCGTCATGCGCCAGCAGCGCCTGCCTGCGGGATCCACGGCACGATGCAGTCCCAGCCGCTCGTGCAGATCCGCATACGCGACAAGCGACCCGTACCCGCGACGCAGCCGCGCCAGTTCGTCTTCAAATCGCCGCGTTCTCTCCTGCAGAAAACTGCGGTAGTCGGAAAGCTCGGTATCGTTCAACGGATTCAGTGACGACATGCCCAACTCCTTGCAAAGCCGTTCCCAAAAATCACGTCCCGTCCAGGACTCCCTCTCTTCCAGCATAACGGATATTCCCCGTCCTGCACAAGCCCTGAAACCGGAAACGCCCGGCGCGCCGCAAGGCGACGGATCGGCGCCCATGCGGACGGACCTGTCCCCGGACGACGACCTTCATCAGCGGGGTCCGTCCGGCGGGGACGGACGCTCCTTCTTTTCTCCTTCCGCGTTCGCCGCTATGCGCCTTCAGGATGCGCGGCGGCTTCGGCGACGTACTGAACGGCGAGTCTGGCGGCGAGGGCGAGCTGTTCCTCGCGGGAAAGATTTTCGTCGTCCATTCTGGCGATGAGCACGTCGTTGAGAATGCGGCCGACGATGGGTCCGGGATGGACGCCCATGCTCGTGATGTCGTCGCCGGAAATGTCGGGTTTCATCTGACGTCCCATATAGATGTACCGGGTCAGCTTTTCATGCTGTTCCTGACCGTCCTCCTGCGCGAGAAGATAGAGCAGCGTCTCGAGGGGAACGCGGGCAAGCATGCGGTGCAGATCGCTGAGGGAACCGTTGTTCCTCTCCCACTGC
>USNI01000213.1 GCA_900555975.1 uncultured Desulfovibrio sp.
TTGATGACGAAAGGCTGCTTGATGACGCCGCTTATGGCGTTCACGGGGCAGCTGCGGGCGCATCGGGAACAGCCCTTGCACCGTGCAGGGTCGATGTGAAAGAAAATCAGTTCCTGATAGGGGCCGGGGAGATATTCCTCGATGACCCGTTCTTCGCTGCCCTGATGCTCCAGGACGGAAAGAACCTGACGGGCGATGCTTTTGCCGAGACCGCAGCGGGCGGTATGATCAATGAGCGCGCCGAGCTCATCCAGCAGGGCCAGTTCTTCCTGCGAGGGAAAGGGAAGCGGAGAGTCGGCGAGTATCTGCTGCATCTGCCTCGTGCCTTCCCGGCAGGAAATGCATTTGCCACAGCACTGATCGCTGGTGAATTTTTCAAGAACGGCCAGAGCCTTTTGCGTTTCCGGTGACTTTTCCATGATGGGTGTCCGAAAGAATTGAAAAAGATGACGACAGCAGAACTGACGGGTGGGAGCGATCGGCCTGTACGACGGAAGATCGGCGCGGAGGGAAGCGTTCCCGAGAGCATGTTCCGTGTGACGGCGATATTCTGCTGTCCGGGCATGTCCGCAGAAGCATGCGGTACACATGGGTGTAGACGCGCAGGGAGTCACTTGTAAAGCCTGCGCTCATTGTTCCGAACAGGAACAAAGTCTGAGGAAGGACGAAAAGGCGCTTTTCTGTGCCTTGCCATGCCGTTTTTCCCCAGAGTTGACGCCATGATTTCCTGCCGTTACAGATAGATATCATGTGGACTCTCTTCCGCGTCATGCGCGGTTGCCTTCGGGGATAAACGTATGAATATGACGGTGGACGCTGTTCTTGCCCTGGCTCCGGACGAATCTTCGGTCAAGGCCGCGCGCGGCCTTGCGTCTCCCGGAAAGTGGCAGACTCTTGGATGTGACGATGCCGCTGCATGGGGACTTTGTCAGGGCAGCGGCTCGAAACCCTATCAGGTGAAAGTGGATCTTTCAGGCCCCGTAAGCTCCTGTTCGTGCCCGAGCAGAAAGATTCCGTGCAAGCATGCGCTGGCGCTTCTTCTGCTCATGGTGCAGCAGCCGGGGGCGTTCGGCGGCGATCGCCCGGACTGGGTGACCGAATGGCTGGAGAACCGTTTGCAGCGCGCGGCGAAAAAGGAGGAGGGCAAGGCTCGGAAGAAGAGCGCCGCTCCCGTTTCGCCCGAAAAGGAAGCCGCAAGACTGAAGCGCATGTGCGCAGGCCTTGAAGAGCTGGACCGCTGGATGAACGATCAGGTCAGGCAGGGGCTTTCGTCGCTTTCCGGCCGCTATGAGGAATGGGAAAGGCTGGCCGCCCGCATGGTGGATGCGCAGATGCCGGGCATGGCTGCGCGGGTGCGCGGCATGGCTTCGCTTGTGGACAGAGGAGACGACTGGCCTGCCGTTCTTCTTGCCCGCATGGGCGAGCTGCAGCTTCTGGCGGAGGCCTTTTTTCATCTGGAGAGCCTTTCTCCGGCGGAGCAGGCCGACGTGCGTTCCGCGCTTGGCTATCTTCCCGATAAGGACATCGTACTGGCCGGTGAGGACAAGGTGACCGACTTGTGGAGCGTCATCGGCGTGAGCGAAGCGGAAGAGGATCGATTGTGGCGGCGCCGTGTGTGGCTTTATGGAAGAGAGAGCGGCAGAACGGCGCTTATTCTGGATTTTTCTCACGGTTCCCGCTCGTTTGAGCCGGTATTTCTGCCCGGAGATACGGTACGCATGACGCTGGCTTTCTATCCCGGCGCCGCTCCGCTCCGTGCGGTGGCGGCCGATGCGCCCGTAAGTGAAGCGGTCTGCGAGCCGTTGCCCGGGCGTACTCTGGATCAGGCCCTTGCCGACATGGCGACCCGTTTGGCCGCCAATCCGTGGCAGAGCCCTCTGCCGCTTTTTTTCAGCGGGGCGCATCTTGTGCACGGACAGAGCGGCTGGCGGCTGCGCTCCGAGCAGGGCGGCGAACTGCCTCTGTATCTGGATGACGCCGATGCCTGGAAGATTCTGGCCGCAAGCGGCGGACTTCCCCTTGCGGTCTGCGGCGAATGGGATGGAAACGCGCTTCTTCCGGCGGGCGTCTTCCCCCGGACGGAATCCTGAACGGGGAGGCATCATGGATTCAAGACTTCGTTTATTCGGCTCCCTGGCGCTGCTTGGTACGGATCGCCGTTCGCCTTCGTTTCCAGAAAGCGAATTTCCGGCGGGATCTCTGATCCGGGAACTGGCCGATGCCGGGGACGTCTTGCCGGAATCCTCCGCACGGACGCTTCTTCGCAGCTCCGGCGTTCTTTTCGTCTGCGATCGGGCTGGCTGGCTTCCCCTGGCTTCTGATGATGAGGCGTCCGTTCCCGAACGGAGTCCGGAAGAGCGCCGCGCCATGCTTCCGGAAGGACTGCCGGTAACGGACGCGTACGGGGAAATTTTCCGAAGCGGGCAGCTCAGGCTTCAGTGGGAGGCGCTTTCCTATCTTAAAGAGAAAGATATGGTGCTGCCCTGTTCGCTTCTGGTACCGGCCCTTGTCATGGGAAGGGGAGCGCCTGCGCTGAGGCCTCTTCTGTTCCGTACCGTGGGCGAGCGGGGGCTCTGGCTGGCTGCCCTGAATCCCGACTGGCGCATGTTTGCCGCCTCTTCCGGCACTGAGCCGGACATGGACGCCTGGGACCACGGCCGCCCCATGCAGCGGCAGGCTTTTCTTGCGGCCATGCGCGCAAAAGACCCCGCCTGCGCCCGGGAACTTTTTGAAAAGGACATGGCAGGCATGGACGCTTCCGAGCGCAACACGCTGCTCGGGCTTTTTGTGCACGGACTCGGCATGGACGATGAGGATATGCTGGAGAGGCTCCTTGCCGGAGACCGCAGCCGTGAAGTACGGAAAACGGCAGCGTCCCTGCTTTCCCGCCTGCCCGGCAGCCGTTATGTGGCGCGCATGGGTGGGCGGCTTTCATCCTGCA
>USNI01000214.1 GCA_900555975.1 uncultured Desulfovibrio sp.
ATACATGTCGTTGGCCATGAGCAGAAGATCGAGAATGCCGTGTCCGCGACCGGCAAGCAGCAGGCCGCAAGCGCCGAAAAGAAGCGTCACCAGGCGGCAGAGCGCCACGCTTCTGCGGTGAAGAAGATCGTTGCACAGCACCGTGGATGCGGTGACGAGGCAGGAATCCGCCGAGGAAAGCACCGCGGAGAGCAGCGCCACCAGAAGCAGCATGCCCGCCCACGGCGGCAGCAGCGTCATGGCCGAGGAAAGCACCGCATCAGGCGCGGTACCGGCAGGCACGATGTTCCGGCACAGAATGCCGAGCGCAGTCACCACCCCTGCGGCAAGGAAAAGCATGATCACGGCAAGACCGCAGCCGCGCACGGCGCAGGCGCTGCTGCGCGCGCTCAGAATGCGTCCGAACAGCGTGGGACAGACAAGATAGCTGCCGCCCATGATGATCATGAAGTAGGAAAAGCGGTCCGGCCCGAAGTCTTCATTGACAAGTTCCAGCGGCACGGCCCCAAGCGGCGAGGCATCCTGAACAAGCAGAAGCAGCAGAACCGCCGCAAGACCGGCAAAAAGCAGCAGGCACTGGGGCAGATCGCTGCGAATCACGGAGGCCTGCCCGCCGAGGCAGGAATACGCCACGATGACGGCCGCTCCCACCGGAAGCGCCGCCTCCGGCGCAAGGCCCGTCAGCGCTGCCGTCAGACCGCTCATGGCCGTGAACTGCGCCGCAAGAATGGCCAGCCACGCGGGCATGATGATGAAGGAAACCAGCGCCGCCGCCCGGCTTCCGAGCCAGGCGGACACGATTTCCGGCATGGTGTAGGCTTCGGATGAGCGCACCTTGCGGGCAATAAACAGCATGAGCAGGCAAAGGCCGCAGGCTCCGGAACCGAGCCACCAGAATGCGGGCGTGCCCACCTGCCAGGCCAGACCCGCCATGCCTATGGTGGCGGAACCTCCTATGCAGGAAGCGGCAAGGGAAAAGCCCGTATGCCATGTTCCCGAGGAGCGGTCGTTCACGAAAAAGGCCGAGGAGCCGCGGCTGCGGCGTGCATCCAGCACGCCGAGCGCAAGCAGCACCGCGGTATAAAGGCAGAATATCAGCACGTTTCTCTCCTCTGTTCCGCAACGGGCGTTCCGCCGTTGCAGGAGGCGGAACGCACGGCTCCGCACACGGCGCAGACAAGCGCGTCGAGTTCCCCGTCCGAAGCGACGAAGGGCGGCATGACGTACACGGCTCGCCCGAACGGCCGTATCCATACGCCTCTCGACACGAAGAAGTCCTGCCATGCCTCCACGTTCACAGGCTCCTTCGTTTCCACCACGCCTATGGCGCCGAGCACGCGCACGTCGGCCACGCCGGGAACACTCCGGCACGGCGCAAGGCCCGCCGCGAGCTTTTCCTGAATATGCTCCACGCAGGCCTGCCAGGGCGATGCGAGAAGCTCGTCCAGACTCGCGCATGCCACGGCGCATGCCAGAGGATTGGCCATGAAGGTCGGCCCGTGCATGAACACGCCCCCGCCGTGCGCCGCATCGGCTCCGGAAATAACCTCCGCCACGCGTCGGGAGGCGGCCACGGCGGAAAGCGTCATCATGCCGCCGGTCAGGGCCTTGCCCACGCACATGATGTCCGGCGCGATGCCCGCCCACTCGCAGGCGAAAAGACGCCCCGTGCGTCCGAAGCCCGTGGCGATTTCATCCGCAATGAGCAGGATGTCCAGCTCATCGCAGAGTTTGCGCAGATCCCGCAGGTATTCGGGATGATAGAACCACATGCCGCCCGCGCCCTGCACCACGGGCTCCACCACCACTGCGGTCACTTCCTGCGCATGTTCGCGCAAAAGCCGCTCCGCCGGCGCAAAACTCTCCGGCCGGTAGGGCTCGTCGAAACGGCAGGTCGGACGCTCCAGGAAAAGCTGCCCGGCCAGCACCCCGGAAAAAAGCGTATGCATGCCCGTGACCGGATCGCAGAGCGACATTGCTCCCAGCGTGTCGCCGTGATAGGCCCCGCGAAGCGCCACGAAACGGGTCTTCTTCTCCTGCCCTGCGGATCGGCGGAACTGCACGGCCATCTTCATGGCCGCTTCCACGGCCACGGAGCCGGAATCGGCGAAAAATATGTGCTCAAGAGAGGCGGGCAACACCTTCAAAAGGCGCCTGCCGAGTTCCACCGCCGGCTCATGGGTAAGCCCTCCGAACATGACGTGGGAAAGCCTTGCCGCCTGCTTCTGCAAAGCCCGTACCAGACGCCCGTTTCCGTAGCCGTGCACCGTGCACCACCATGAGGACATACCGTCTACAAGGCTCGTGCCGTCCGCAAGGAAAAGACGTGCACCGCTTGCGCCCGTCACCTCCCGCACGGGAAGAGGACGCATGGCCGACGTGTACGGATGCCACAGATGTTTCCGGTCGAAGGCCAGAAGATCCGCATCGATACCCCGGGCCGGGGAAAAGGCCGCCAACGCGCGGGCCGCAGGTTCCAGCCTGTCTGCAAGAGCGTCCCAGAACGCGTCGTGCGCCGGGGAGGCGTTCTCCATGTAGGGAATGTCGGCCAGAAGAGGGATGCCGCGCCTTTTTCCCTCTTCGGCAAGGCGTACGGCGTTGTCGCCGAGAATGAGCGCCTCGGCTTCCGCCGTAGTTCCCGCATCGGTATGCGCGGAAGGCACGGTACGGCAGAGCACCATGCCCGCCACGGAAAGTCCCGCCATTTCCAGCGCATCCAGCGAAAGCAGCGCATGATTGATGCAGCCGAGCCGGTTGGCTACCACCAGAAGCACGGGAAGACGGAGACTGCGCATGAGATCAAGCATGCTCTCTCGTTCATTCAGCGGCACATACAGCCCGCCCGCTCCTTCAAAAAGCGTCACGCCCGGCTGATTCATGCGACTTCGGCACTCTTCGGCCACGACAGAGGCATCCAGCTCCACGCCTT
>USNI01000215.1 GCA_900555975.1 uncultured Desulfovibrio sp.
AGTCTGCAGACCAGGTACGAACGCATCGTCTCTCCCGCGCTTGAGCTTATCCAGCAGGTGCAGGAGCGCATCGACGAGCTCATGAAGAACATGCCCACGCTCTGGAACAACTACTACTTCCAGTCCTCCGGGCATTTCTACGACGTGGTCGCCTGGGGCCGGGACATCCGCAATCTCGGCTCGCTGCGCGAACTCTTCTCCCTTCGCGTGACCAAGGAACTGCCCAGCAGTCTGGACGCTCTCTTCTCCCTGCTCGTGCGCATGGCCACCGCAGTCATGTTCTTCATGCTTCTCGGTCTGGCGCTGCGTCACACCGCCCGCAGAAGACTTCCCGAACAGATGCAGGCCGGCGTGGACCGCGTCATGCGCAACAGCGCCATATGGATACTGCTCGGCATTTCCATCCATCTGGCCGCATGGGACGACGGCAAGATGTATCAGATGATCGCCACCCTCGGCACCATGTCCCTGTGCTGGGGCCAGATGCTGCTCGCGTGGGATCTCTATGAATTCGAAAATCCCGACAGACCCCGTCTTTCCCCGCTCTGGCCCATGTTCCCGCCGCTGCTCATAGGCATGGTTCTGCTCAACTTCGACCCGTTCCCGCTGTTCATATGCGTGGTGTGGGTCATCGTGCAGGCCGTGGATCTGTGGAAGACCCGCAGAATCGTCCTGCCGGCGCAGCCCCTGCCCCGCGCCATCATGAGGCTCTATACCATACAGCTCTGGATCACGCTCGTCATCAGCCTTCTGGGCTTCTCGCGCCTGTCCATTCTCATCAGCATGTGCTTCACCTCCATCACCGTGACCACCATGCTGTGCGTGTCCATCTTCAAGGTCGAGCATCTCATCGAGTCCTACCTGCCCAAGGAGGGCACCATCGCCGTCATGGCCAGCCTGGCCATGGCCCTCATCATGCCCGTCGTCCTGCTGCTGGCCGTCATGGCCGCGGTGCTCTGGATCATGGCCTACCCCGGCGGCTACTTCCTGCTCCAGCACATGGCCACCCTCGGCTTCAACATCGGCAACGTCTCGCTGAACGCCATGCAGATTCTCAGCATCTTCATCGCGTTCTATCTCACCCGCGCCCTGCTCGCCGTGGGCAACACCTTCATGTCGGGCATGCAGGCTCAGATCTCCCGCATCTCGGTCTCCCTGCTCGCCCCCATACAGATCATCTACAAGTGCCTGCTCTGGGCGATATTCGGTCTCTACGCGCTCAAGGCGCTGGGCTTCAATCTTTCCAGCCTCTCCATCATCGCCGGCGGTCTCTCCGTCGGCATCGGCATCGGTCTCCAGAACATGGTGCAGAACTTCACCAGCGGTCTGTCCGTCATCTTCGGTCAGACCATCCGCGAAGGCGACGTGATCGCCGTCGGCACCATCACCGGCGTGGTCAAGAAGATCAACATCCGCTCCACCATGGTGGAAACCTTCGACAACGCCATCATCTTCATTCCCAACTCCAGCTTCCTCAACAGCACCTTCACCAACTGGACCCACAACAACCGCCGCGTCCGCAAGGAAATCGCCGTGGGCGTGGCCTACGGCTCCGACGTCGGACACTGCCTCGCCCTGATGCTGAAAATCGCCCGCGAGCATCCCAAGGTGCTGTTCTATCCCGAACCGACGGCCTACTTCGTCAACTTCGGCGCAAGTTCCCTCGATCTCATCCTGCGCTTCTGGGTACGGGAATACAACGACGGTCTCGCCATCACGTCCGACATCCGCATGAAGATCAACGACGTCTTTGCCGCCGAGGGCATAGAGATATCCTTCCCTCAGCTCGACGTGCACATGCGCTCCGACGAGGACATTTCCGCAGCCCTCGAACGCTCCGGAACCGAAGGCGCCTCCGGCAGGGAAAATAATGACGGAACTGAAGAAAAAGCCTGAGGATCCGGCGTTCCCATTTCCGGAATCGAAAAGCATCCCGCAGACATGACAAAGGCGCCGTCCGATACGGACGGCGCCTTTGTCATGGTCAAGAACGATTCCGGTCCGTCCGTGACGGACCAGACCTGTCCGCACGCCGCCCAGACCGGCAAAGGATTTCCCCTCTCCGCCTTCTTCCGGAGACGGCATGCGTTCCCTCGGAAAAGCCTGCTAAAAACGCATCCTTCTGCGGCAACCTCGTGCCCCGGGTCGCACGGATGCATGAGCCTGCCTGCAGCCCGGAACGCAGGGAACATCTTGAGCAATCCGCCGCGTTTCCCGGAGAACGGACGCGGCTTCCCTTATTCGCCGAGCAGACTGCGGGCATAGTAATGGATGCCGTTGGCCATGCCCTGAGCCAGACTCTGCCGGTATTTGCTCGTTTTCAGTCTCGACGCTTCCGTCTTGTTGGTGCAGTAGCCGACCTCGACCAGTATGCTCGGCATGGAAGAGCCGACCAGCACGAAGAACGGAGCGCCCTTCACGCCGCCGTCGCGTGCGGAGACGCCGCCCTTCTTCAGCGCGGAGAGAATATACTTCTGCACCCTCTCCGCCAGCCGTCGTGATTCCGTGGTCCGCGCTCCGGTAAGGATTTCGGTCAGAATCTTGTCCATGTCCCCAAGGCGGCCGCTGTCGGCATTTTCCACCATGGCCAGCCGGCTCACCGAACTGCTGCGGGCAAAGTCGAGAATATAGGTTTCCGGTCCGCTGATGGAGGCGTTGTCCGAGGCGTTCACATGGATGGAGACAAAAATCGCCCTTCTTGCTCTTGCTGAAGCTCACGCGGTCCGACAGCGAGACCGAACTGTTGCCGGTCCTCGTCATGTAGACCCTGTATCCGAGCTTTTCCAGAATGGTCTTCAGTCTCTTGGCGATGTCCAGATTGACGTCCTTTTCCACCACGCCGTTGTGCATGGTGCCGGGATCCTTGCCGCCGTGCCCGGGATCGATGATGACGGTGCGTACCGAAAGTCCGAGCTGGGCCGCAAGTCCC
>USNI01000216.1 GCA_900555975.1 uncultured Desulfovibrio sp.
AGCTGATGGACAGCATTTCCACGAACTGCGGACGGAAGGGTTCACGACGGACCACGGAAACAAAGAAGGTGAACAGACAGATGATGCACGCCGCGTTGAACAGACAGCAGATCAGAGCCGCATACGGCGAAGAGAATACGACGTACGGCAGCAGCAGAAGCGCCACCGTGATCATGTAGGCGATGCCGGTATACACGGCAGCCTTGAACGGATGCTTCTCCTCGGGTTCGGCCTTCTTGGCCAGATACTCCGACGCAGCCATGGAAAGCGTGGCAGACACGCCCGTGATGAATCCCGCAAGGCCGACCGTGTCGTTGCTGCCGAGCGCCAGCGTGAAACCTGCCAGCGCTCCGGTCAGTTCCACCAGCGCGTCGTTGAGTCCGAGCACCATGCTGCCTATGTACTTCAGTCGCTCCTCGTCCACCATTTCGGCCAGCCTGCGCTCGTGACGTTCCTCTTCCTCCATGATGCCTCTGGCTTCCGGCACGTCCTCGACAAGTCCGGCATAGCGCTTTCCTGCGGTATCCTCGCCGGACTCCAGCAGATTGATGACGAAGGTAAGCCCGAATATCCAGCTCATCATACTGTAGAAAAGCACCTTGAACCGCTTTGCTTCGGCGGGCTTTTTCGTATATCGTCCCCAGACTTCGCAGTGTCTGGCCTCATCCGCGGCCATGCGGTGAAGCACTTCGCCGTTCTCTCCGCCGACGCGCCTGGCAAGAATGGCATAGATCTCGCTGTCCGTTTTCTCGTTGACCTGCATCTCTTCCAGCAGCCGAAGCGTACTTTCCCTCATGGTTCTCTCCCGGGGCCTTGCGGCATTATTTTGTTCAACAAGCCATCGTGATACGCCAAGCTTCTGACGCTGGCAACATGGACCGCCCCGCAGCTCCGCGGCACCGGGAAAAAGCGCTTGAGATAAACCGCACCACGCCGTATAACAGCAGACGAAACCCCAAACCAAGGAGAACGGATATATGGCTCTGGATCCCAAGCAGCACGCGGACTGGGAAATCGCTCAGGACGCGGAATCCCGCATGAAGGACATTTACCAGATCGGCAGAGAACTGGGCCTTGAAGACAGGGAACTGCTTCCCTACGGCCACGTCATGGGCAAGGTGGACTATCAGTCCGTTCTCTCCCGTCTGGCCGGCCGTCCCGACGGCAAATACGTCGACGTGACGGCCATCACCCCGACTCCCTTCGGTGAAGGCAAGTCCACCACCACCATCGGTCTCGTGCAGGGACTCGCCAGACGCGGTCAGAAGGTTTCCGCAGCCATACGCCAGCCTTCCGGCGGTCCCACCATGGGAACCAAGGGTTCCGCGGCAGGCGGCGGTCTTTCCCAGTGCATCCCGCTCACGCAGTATTCTCTGGGCTTCACCGGCGACATCAACGCCGTGACCAACGCCCATAATCTGGCCATGGTCGCGCTCACCGCCCGCATGCAGCACGAACGCAACTATGACGATGAAAAACTGCTCCGTCTCTCCGGACAGGGCCGTCTGAACATCGATCCCACCAACGTGCGCATGAACTGGGTCATCGACTTCTGCTGTCAGGCCCTGCGCAACGTGGTCATCGGCATGGGCGGCAAGTCCGACGGCTTCATGATGGCCTCGCACTTCGATATTTCCGTTTCCTCCGAGGTCATGGCCATCCTCTCCGTGGCCCGCGATCTCAAGGACATGCGCGAAAGACTCGGCCGCATCATCGTCGCCTACGACCGCGCCGGCAAGCCCGTGACCACCGAGGATCTGCAGGTGGCGGGCGCCATGGCCGCATGGATGATCGACGCCATCAAGCCCAATCTCATCCAGACCATCGAAGGGCAGCCCGTGTTCGTGCATGCCGGTCCGTTCGCCAACATCGCCCTCGGTCAAAGCTCCGTCATTGCGGATCGGCTCGGGCTCAAGCTTTCCGATTACCATGTCACGGAATCCGGATTCGGCGCGGACATCGGCTTTGAAAAATTCTGGAACCTCAAATGCCACTACAGCGGCCTCGCTCCTGATGCCGCCGTGCTCGTGGCCACGGTTCGCGCCCTCAAGAGTCACGGCGGCGCGCCCGCACCCCGTCCCGGCCGCGCCCTGCCCGAGGAATACCGTCAGGAAAACGTGGGCTTTGTGGAAGCCGGCTGCTGCAACCTGCTGCATCATATCCGCACCATCAAGAAGTCCGGCACCTCTCCCGTGGTATGCATCAACGCCTTCGTCACCGACACGCCTGCGGAAATCGCCCGCATCCGTGAAATCTGCGAGGCGGAAGGCGCCCGTGTGGCCGTTTCCACGCACTGGGAACACGGCGGCGAAGGCGCGCTGGAACTGGCCGATGCCGTCATGGATGCGTGCCGCGAAAAGACCGAGTTCCGTCCCCTCTATGACTGGAACCTCCCCTTCAAGGAACGCATCGACCACATCGCCCGTGAAGTCTACGGAGCCGACGGCGTGGACTACACCGCCGAAGCCGAAAGCCGTCTTGCCGAAATGCAGGCGCGTCCCGATGCGGCCGAACTCGGCGTGTGCATGGTGAAGACGCAGTACTCCCTCTCCGACAATCCTGATCTCAAGGGTGAGCCTTCCGGCTGGCGCCTGAAGATCCGCGACGTGCTGCTCTACGGCGGCGCAGGCCTCGTGGTTCCCGTCTCCGGCAAGATATCCCTCATGCCCGGCACAGGCTCCAATCCCGCGTTCCGCCGCGTGGACGTGGATACCGAAACCGGTCAGGTTCACGGCATTTTCTAAAAAAGCACATACCGCTTCCATCCGGGGCCGCGCCGCAGGGCGCGGCCTTTTTTGATGCCGGGCTGCGGGAGGCGCACAGAACCCGTTGCCGGAGGAAGCAGAAAAGAAAAGGACTGACGGCTCCCGCCGGAATCATTCCGATGCAGGACAGTCCCATGCCGGCCTTTTCCGTCGGAAAA
>USNI01000217.1 GCA_900555975.1 uncultured Desulfovibrio sp.
TATATATGTCAGAAAAGATATCAAGTTTTTAAAACTATTACTTGAAATAAGTATTATTAGAAGAAAATAGAAAAACTTATATTCAAAAAGCATCATATAAATATAGTCCATAGCTTTATAACGGATTTTAGTTATTATTGTAATTTTTGTTTCATCAGAAAACAATTCAAATAAAATAAAAGTAGCTATTATAAAAATAATTCATAAGGAAGAGTAAGAATTCCCGATCCTCGGGATTCTTTTCAGCCAGGAGAGAAAGGCATGACAAGAGAAACGGAATTGGAAATTGCCAATTATCAGGACGCATGGTCCAAGCTGTACCTTCACCTTGCCCGGGCCGTGGACCAGCAGTTCGGGCTGGAAGCGGAGCCTCTGCTTCGCCAGGCCGTGCGTCAGTTTGGTATAGATCGCGGTCTCGCCCAGCGCGAGAAGCACAAGAAGGCCGGTCTTAAGCTCAATATGGAAAATCTTTTCGGTCATGGCGATCTTCCTGGAGATCCCCGCTTCCGTCGCAACAAGATCAGACTGACGGAACAGGAACGGTTTTCGGAAACGCTTGTCTGCCCCATTGCGGACATGTGGCGGAGCATGGACGGGCTCCGTCTGGGCCGTCTGTACTGTGAGGAATTCCATCATGCCAAGTTCGGCGCCTATGCTCCCCATTCTCAGACGAACCTGAGTCAGACCCTGACCCAGAACGACTCCTTCTGCCGTTTTTCGGTGTATTTTCGCCCCGGCAATCTGACTGAAGAGGAACGTCGGGAAGCCTTTGCCGAATTCGATCCCGACTTTTCTCCGGAAAAGGTGAAGCCGCTGGAACCCGTGTCGGCACAGGAAGGATTCACCATGCTGTGCGTGCGCATCATTCAGAATATTGCGGCCGCTATGCTCGACGCCTATCAGGAACGCGGCGAAGCATGCATTCGCGGTGCGCTTCGAGTTTTTGCCGAGGATTTCGCCGCGCATCTCAAGACCCGTGCGGCGGCACTGAACAAGCCCTTCGACCGCGCTTTCGTGATTGCCAACACGCCGCTCGACTTTGCGCCGGACGGCCCCGGTGCTGCTATCTGGGCCTGCTATTCGGATCCCCGTCCGAGAAAACTCTTTGAGGAAGAATTTTATACAGCATTCGGCTTTCCCTTTCAGGCATGACATCCGGCCCGGAATCATCGGGTCAGTGTGATCGCGGAAAGGCTTCTTCCGCATGGGGCGGAGGATGCCTTTCCGAAAACAGGAGGAAGTATGGAACCGGGAGTCCGGTCCAGCATGCTTTTTCATTAATGGAGGCTTCCATGTACCTTTTTGAGAACGATCGCTTTACCCGCAGAACCTTCCTTAAAGGAATGGCCGCGGGAGCGGCTGCCGTCACATTGTGCGGCGTTCCCGGACTGGCTCTTGCCTCTGCTCCCAAGCGGGGCGGAACGCTGCGCGTCAGCGTGAGCCGGGAACTGAAGTCCCTGAATCCCTACCGGCACGTCAACCTGTCGGAGTACATGCAGGGCGAACTGATGTACAGCGGTCTGGTCAAGCTGTCCCATGAACTCAAGCCCGTTCCCGATCTTGCGGAAACCTGGGAAAGTTCGGATGCGACGACCTGGCGTTTTCGTCTGCGCAAGGGCGTACGTTTTCAGACCGGCAAGGAAGTGACAGCCGATGACGTTGTGGCTTCCATCCGCAAGGTGCTGGACGCGGAAACTGCCTCCCCCGGCCGCAAAAACATCGGCCCCATCACTACCGTGGATGTGGAAGATAAGTATACCGTCCGCATCGTGACGGCCTATCCCTTCTCGTTCCTGCCTCAGTCTCTGGCCTATCCCTGCATGAAGATCTGCCCGAAAGATGTGCTGGAAGGCGATTATGCCTCTCTGGCCTCCAAGGGCTGCGGCAGCGGCCCGTTCAAGCTGCGTGAATATGTGCCGGGCAGCCATCTCATCTTCGATCGCAATCCGGAATACTTCGACGGTGAAAAACCCTATCTCGACGAAGTACAGATGCTGATTTTCCCCGATTCAGTGGCGGAAACCAATGCGCTGCTCACCGGGCAGATCGACTGGGTGCTCGAGGCCAACATCAGCCAGCTCGACAAGCTCAAGGAAGCGGGCATGGTGGTCACGCGCACGGGCAGCGGACAGTTCCCCAGCGTGGTGTTCGGCTGCGACATGAAGCCGTTCACGGACATGCGTGTTCGCCAGGCCATCAGCCTTTCCCTTGATCGTCAGATGGCGCTCGATATGTGCCTTGAAGGCTTCGGCCGCATAGGCAACGACAACCCCGTTTCTCCCGAATACCCCTTCTATCATCAGCTTCCCGAGCGCAAGCAGGATCTTGAGAAGGCCGCGAAGCTGCTGTCCGAAGCCGGGTTCCGTCAGGGCAGCACCATTCCCATGTATATTGCCGCCGTACCCGCCGTGCGCGGCAAGCTCGGCATTGTGCTGCAGCAGTGCGCGGCTCAGATAGGCGTGAACATCAAGCTGCAGCATGTGGACTACAGCACCTTCCTGGATCAGTACTGGAAGAAGGCCAACTTCTATGTGGGCTTCTACAATATGCAGTCCTGCGAGGACGCGTTGTTCCAGCTTCTGTACACTTCCGACGCCTCGTGGAACGAAACACGCTGGAACAACAAGAAGTTCGATCAGCTGGTTCTCCAGGCCCGTCAGCAGCTTGATCCGGAAAAGCAGCGTGCCATCTTTGCCGACTGTCAGGAGATGCTGTACGAAGAAGTGCCTTCCTGTGTGCCGTTCTTCCTCGATCTTGTTTCCGCACATCAGAGCAAGGTCAACGGCATCGTGCGTAACCCGAGAAACACCTTCTTTACCATCGAGAACGTCTGGATGAGCTGATTGCTCACTCCGGCGTCAGCGAGACCGGCGGCG
>USNI01000218.1 GCA_900555975.1 uncultured Desulfovibrio sp.
TCCCTTTCCCTCGCCCTGCGAAAAATGCGGCGGTCTGAACTTTCTGCCCATGGGAGAGGGGACGGAAAAACTGGAAGAATCTCTGGCAGGAGAAGAGCTTGCCGGCGCCCTGCCGCCGGGAGGTCGTGTGCTTCGTCTCGACAGGGACAGCACGGCGCGGCCGGGGCGGATGGAAGAAATACTCTCCGCCTTTGCCCATCAGCAGGCACAGGTGCTCGTCGGTACGCAGATGCTGTCCAAGGGACATCATTTTCCCAACGTCACGCTGGCCGTCATCGCCGACGGTGACATGGGACTGAACATGCCCGACTACCGGTCGGCGGAACGTACCTTCCAGCTTCTGGTCCAGTCCTCCGGACGCGCCGGACGCGGCGAGAAGCCGGGACGCGTCCTCATCCAGACAAGGGACATCGGTCACTATTGCTGGCAATTCGTGAAAACCGGCGACTACGAGGGGTTCTATGAGCACGAAATCGCTCTGCGCAGACAGCGCCGCTATCCTCCCTTCGTCAAGCTCGCCCTCATCAGGATATCCTATCCCTGGGACTGGAAGGACGGCCAGAACCGCGTCAACGCTCTGGCATCATCGCTCAGAAGACACGGCCGGGAACTCGGTCTCACCGTTCTCGGTCCGGCGCCCGCTCCGCTCTCCCGCATTCAGGGCAGAATGCGCTTTCAGTGTCTCGTCAAGGCCGACACCTGGCAGAACATACGCATGACCTACGCCCTGGCACTGCGCGACGCGGGGACGCTCCCTCATGACATGAGAGTTTCCCTGGATCTCGATCCTGTGAACATGCTCTGAAAGACCGGTACGGCCTTGCCCAGAAAGAAAGCCGGGCCGCCCCGTAACGGGGAGACGCCGGCTTTCCTGACAGCTGGCGGTCAGTGCCGCGAAACAACCAGAATGGCGTTGTGCTGCGGAAGATGGACCGCGTCAGAACTTATACACATCCAGGGAGATGGCGGACTCGGGCTGCCCTTCGTCGGCAGGGAACACCCGGGCACGAACCTTGTCGCCCTTCTTCAGATCATTGATGCCCTTCTTGGTTTCCCAGGTGAAGATGTCGGCATACACGTTTTCAACAAGGGTGTTGTCCGTCACCTTGATGGTGGAAACCGCGCCCTCCTTGTCCTTGAGGGTAAAGGTGCCGTTCTTGACATCCACGCTTTCCACCACGCCGCGTTCCACAAGGAAGAGCGGGAAGGTGACCACGATTTCCTCACTGGGAGCCACGATCACGAAAGGCGTATCGGCCACGGTCTGCTTCGCCTTGGGCGCAGGTGCGGAATCGGCGGCGAAAGCCATCGCGGGAGCCAGAAGGATACCACAGCAGAAACCGGTGAAAAGAGTCTTGATGCGCATAAGTTCCTCACTTGTTGATCATTTGAGGAACGGCACGCCTCCGGTCACAAGAGCGTCATGCAGCAGATGGCGCAGCCTGTCCGCCATGGGACCGGGACGGCCGTCGCCTACAGGCTTGCCGTTGTAGTGCGTGACCGCCACGCACTCGCATGTAGTACCAAGTACCAGAATCTCGGAAGCCTGTTCCAGTATTTCTTCTGTGATATCAGTGAGAACTACAGGCATGAACGCTCTGGCCAGCTCCATGGCCCGCAGGGACGTCGTTCCGGGAAGCGCCCGGCGGAACTCGGGCATGAGCATACGACCTTCCCTGTCCACCATTGCCACGTTGGCTATGGCCGCTTCTGCAAGAAAACCGTTCTCGTCAAAGGAGAACGTGACGTCCACGCCTTTCTCTCTCGCCTCTCTGGCCATGAGCGCGTTGGCAAGATAATTGGTGGACTTGATCCGGGCCAGCCACTCCTGCTTGGCAGGAATCGCGCTTTTCGCCGCGGTCAGCCCCTTCTGCCAGAAGGTCTCCGGCAACGGACGGCTTCTGGTCGCCACCATGTACAGACTGCTCTCCGGGCATTCCGCAGGATCCACGCCCAGTCCTCCGCAGCCGCGGCCAAGCAGTACCTTGAGTCCGCCGTACGGCTCGCCCCCGGCCGCTGCCACATCAATGATGATCCGGCGCACCTCTTCCCACGGACAGGGAGGTTCCAGAGCCAGCACGCCTGCCGAATGCTTCATGCGCTCAAGATGGGCGTCGAGCTGTATGATGCGGCCTTCCAGAAAGGAAAGACTCTCGAAAATGGCGTCGCCGCGGTGCACCATGTGATCGTCGAGCGGCACCAGAAGCAGACGGGGATCCCTGCAGATGGCTCCCATGCGGTGTTCATAGAAGGCCGTCACATTGGCCGCGCCATGTCGCGGCAGCTCCATAAGTCTTGCCGTCCATGCGGCAGCATCAAGAACGGGAACGGACATGCTATCCTCTCAGGCTCTGGCCGGAAGGCCAGGATTTGGCGTCCGGACGGCGGAAAAACACCCGCGGACACGCCGCTCTTATAGCTCAAAAAACAGGGGGAGTACAGTAAGACGAACCGGAAGGCCTTCCGCAAGGCAAGAAAAAAGGCCTGCAAATGCAGGCCCTTCTTGCATGGGACACCGCCCCGGGACTAAACTTCCTCCCCTCCGTTGAGTTCCATGCGGAACTTGCGGGAGAGGCGGAACACCACCACCTTGCGCGGAGGCAGCGTGATGGACTCGTCAGTCTGGGGGTTGCGTCCCTTGCGGGCATTTTTGTCGTAGGCTTCAAACTTGCCGAAACCGCTGATCAGAAGCGCGTCATCCTTCTTGATGGCCTGCTTCATCAGAGAGAGCAGATTTTCAACGATATTCTTCACTTCCGCACGGTTGCGGCCGAGATTCTTGTCATTGTACACCGCTTCTACAATGTCAGCCTTGGTAAGCGCCTTGTTCATGTTTTTCCTCCTGCCATTCCTTCCAGCTAC
>USNI01000219.1 GCA_900555975.1 uncultured Desulfovibrio sp.
AATGACGCGTCCATGCCTCGGGCTGAAGACAGCATTTCTCATGCGCCAGATGTCGTTCCTTCGCCATGAAAAAAACACCTTTTCAATGTAGACGGGGCTGAACAACGCCGTCTTATCGAAAAGGTGTTTGTCTGTATGGACTGTTTTGCCATCCGCCTGAGTGGCGTATTTGTTTTGTTCCGGCCGCTTCCGCTCCCTCCATGATCTGAACGCGTTGCTCCAGAAGGAAACACGTCCTTCTCTCTTGTCCCCCTTCCGGTGACGCTAGCGTCGGTCCGGCAGAGGGTAGCGCCCGCAGGTAAATTTCTCTCCTTCAGGACAGTACCCGAGCCTCTCGCATCTGGCTCCCGCATGGCGGAACACCTCCGGCAGCACCTCCCGGCACAGCGTCAGCATGGACCTGGCCACGCCACGGATTTCCCACTGGGCGCGGGTGCAGCAGCGATGTTCGAAAAAATTGAGCAGAGTACGGCAGTTCATGGTTACGACGATGCTCGATGCCGCGGCCTGGGGCAGCACGAACCTTGCGTCCTCACAGGCGGCAGAACCTCGTCCGTCCTCTTCCAGCATCTGCTTGAGATCCTTGTAGGCTCCGCCCACCTCATCCATGAAGGCAAGAAAGCGGGCACGGGCACGCGGATTCGCCTCGATCGCCGGAGGCATGATGAAATTCATGTCGGAAGCATCCACGTAACGCTGACTCTGCTTGGAGTAGCTGGCAATGCGATGTCTGACCAGCTGATGCGTCAGCGCGCGCGACACACCTGACAATGCAAAGGTAAAGCTCACATGTTCTATGGGACTGGCATGGCCGGATGCCATGATGCTTTCCACAAACGAGGCCTGCTTCTCGCGGCTGATATCTCCGGAAAGAAGACGAGGCCACATGTCCGCCACATCTCCGGCATGATAGCACTGCCGGAAGGCGGCATAGATGAGGGCAAGCGGATCAGGCGTATGTGCCAGAAGTTCCACCCGCGCCTTGACCTGGGACATATTCTCCTCCTGCGTGCGCAACCATTCCGCACGCGCAGTCATTGTGCGTGATTTGATGAAGGATCTCCCGGAATTCCGGTCGTGCTACAGCAGACTTCCCTGCGAGCTGCCGCCGTACAGTCTGTTGAGATGCCGGTATGCCTTGGGCGTAGCCACGCGTCCACGGGGGGTACGGTTCAGAAAGCCGCACTGGATGAGGTATGGCTCATAAATGTCCTCAATGGTGCGTATTTCCTCGGAGCATGCCACGGCCAGCGTTTTGACGCCCACGGGACCTCCGTTGAAATGGTCGATGAGCACGGAAAGAATCTTGCGGTCCATTTCATCCAGTCCCGCCTCGTCCACGTCAAGACGAACCAGGGCGGCTCGGGCCTGTTCTCCGTCCACGACGCCCTGACCGTACACGGCCGCGAAATCCCGCACGCGGCGAAGCAGGCGATTGGCAATGCGCGGCGTACCGCGGGAACGACGTCCGATCTCCAGGGCGCCTTCTTCCGTCACCTTCACGCCCAGTATTCTGGCCGAACGCTGCACGACACGGGAAAGTTCCTCCGGCGTGTAGAACTCGAGACGACTGATGATTCCGAATCTGTCCCGAAGAGGTGAGGACAGCAGTCCGAGTCTTGTCGTCGCGCCCACCAGCGTGAAGGGTTCGATATCCAGTTTCACCGTTCTCGCCGCCGGTCCCTGACCGATGATGAGATCAAGCGTAAAATCCTCCATGGCCGGATACAGCACTTCTTCCACGCTGATGGGCATACGATGGATCTCATCCACAAAAAGGATGTCGTGGCGGGAAAGATTGGTCAGTATGGCTGCCAGATCACCGCTGCGCTCCAGAACAGGACCGGAAGTCGTCACCAGATTTACACCAAGCTCAGCCGCCATGATGCGGGCAAGCGTCGTCTTGCCGAGACCGGGATTACCGTAGAACAGCACGTGGTCCATGGACTGACCGCGCTCTTTCGCCGCATTCAGATATACGCGAAGATTGGCGCGAAGCTCTTCCTGACCAATGAAGTCCTCCAGACGCTGGGGACGGATGTTCTCATCAACGCTGTCCTGCGCCATGCTCCTGGGTACGAATTCTGCCATTTAGTTCTTTCCTCTGGCCAGAGCCTTCAGTGCGGCCCGCAGTGCCTCGCCCACCTCAAGATCAGGATCCGCATCCAGTACCTTTCTGAGCACCTGTCCGGCCGTGGCCTCGTCATAGCCCAGATTCGCCAGTCCCGTCAGCGCATCCCGGTACACCGTGGACGAGCCTCCTGACACGACGGCACCCGGCAGAACGGAGGCCTCTCCCTTCAGCTTGTACTTCAGCTCCAGAAAAATCTGCTGCGCGGTCTTCTTGCCTATGCCGGAAACCTGTGTGAGAGCCGCCGCGTCATCCTCGGCCACGATGCGGCGCAGATCATCCGGCCGGTATCTGGAAAGTATGGCAAGCGCCGTACGCGCACCGACACGATTGATGCCTGTAAGAAGAGCAAATGTCCGACGCTCATCCCAGGTCGGGAATCCAAACAGTTCCTGCGCGTCCTCGCGGACAATGAAGCTGGTATAAAAACATGCGGTGCCTCCCTGTGCAGGAAGAGCCGACAGTGCGTGCTCCGGCAGAAAAATCTCGTATCCCACGCCTCCGGACGTGACCAGCACGCAGCTGTTCTCGGTGCGCTCCAGCACCCTTCCCTCCAGATACGCAAGCATGTTCTCTCCTGTCGCGCATATAACAGCGCGGAATACATATTTTTTCTATAAAAGAATAGCCTACTTTATTATAAGGGAAAACGCAAGAATGCCCATCAGGTTCCCGTCCCGATTTTATCCTCACACAGTGCCTTCCGGCAAGCCTGCCACAGCTCCTC
>USNI01000220.1 GCA_900555975.1 uncultured Desulfovibrio sp.
GCGTGATTCTCGAACGAACCGGAACCTTTACCGCTCCGGACGGCACGCAGGTCGAAGGCGGCTTCGGCTGCGCGGGCACGCTTGCCTCGCCGCTGACGCTCCGCGACATCTGTTCCGTCATGCGCTCCCTGCTGCCGCTCGACCGCATGTGCTCCGTGGCGCGGCTCATCGGCGATCCGGAGCGCACGATACGGCGCGTGGCGGTATGCACGGGATCCGGCTCCTCCCTGCTGGAAGAGGCCGTCGATGCCGGCGCGGATCTTTTCATCACCGGCGACGTGAAGTATCACGACGCCCTGAACCTGGCGTCGCGTCATGACGGACGCAGCCCGAATTTCTGTCCCACGGCAATTCTTGATGTGGGACATTTTTCCCTGGAAGAAGAAATGATCCGTCGCTTCGCGCAGCTTCTGGAAAGGAAGCTCGACGGCGTGACGGTAACATTTTTGCCGGGCAGGGATCCCTTCCTGCCCATGACCTTTCTTTCTGAAGTACCGGAGGTACTGTCGTGAGCCTCTATATCGAACAGATCCGTCAGCTTGTGGCCCTGCAGCACGTTGACGACGGCATTCACGCCGTTCAGGCCGAACTCGAAGCCGCGCCCAAGGAAGTGGAAGCCCTGCAGAAGCGCTTCAACTCCCAGGACACGCAGCGCAACTGGATTCTGGAAAAGCTCCAGCATCTGCAGGAACAGCAGAAGCGTCTCGACGCCGACATTCAGGACGACGAATCCCGCCTGATGAACAGCAAGAACAAGCTCATGCAGGTGGAAAACGACCGCGAATACCAGGCCATGATCCGCGAAATGGACAGCATGGAGCGCCAGAATCAGACCCGCGAGGAAGAACGCATGGCGCTGCAGGAGGAACGTTCCCTGCAGGAAAGCAATCTGCAGTCCGTGGAGGCGACCTGGAACGACCTCAAGACCGAGCTGGACAGTCAGAGGGAAAATCTGGAAAAGCGCCTTTCCGAATGCCGCGCCAGACTGGAGGAACTGGAAGTGCAGCGCGCCGAAGTGAGCGCGCTCATCACGCCGCCCGTGCTCAGCCGCTACGAGTTCATCCGCAACCGTCTGCGTCATCCGGTCATCGTGCCCGTGGAAGCGGGCATCTGCTCCGGCTGCCACATCGCCATTCCGCCGCAGGTGTTCATCGATCTGCAGCGCGGCAACCACATCATGAGCTGCCCCAACTGTCAGCGTCTCATGTACTGGGCGCACGACTATCAGGATCCCAACGCGCCGAAGCCCGAAGCCGCCGCCGAAGAGCACGCGGAATAGGCGCGGCACGGACGGAACGTTCCGCCGACGCCTGACGGCGTCCGGGGAAGGATTCCGCACGGAAGCGAAACGTCACGGAGTCGGACGGGCTGTCGCTGCGGATCATGCGATCCGGAGAGGAAAGTCCGGGCTTCACAGGGCAGGATGCTGGCTAACGGCCAGAGCGGGCGACCGCTGGAAAGCGCAACAGAAAGCAGACCGCCGTTCTCAGGAACGGCAAGGGTGAAACGGTGAGGTAAAAGCTCACCGGCTGACGTGGCGACACGTCAGGCCAGGCAAGCCCCATCCGAAGCAAAACCAAATAGGGAAACCGGCCGGCCCGGCCCATGGTTTCCGGGTAGGTTGCTTGAAGGCGCGGGCAACCGCGTCTCTAGAGGAATGACAGCCGCCGCTCCTCCGGGAACGGCACAAAACCCGGCTTACAGTCCGACTCCCCTGTCATGGGGAGGGAGCGAAAGTTCCCTCCCCATGCTTCATTTTTTCCGAGGTCATCATGCACAACGAATGCTGGGGCGTCATTCTCGCCGCAGGCCGGGGCAGCCGCATGGCGCAGGCCACGGGCGGCGAGGCCAAGCAGTTTCTGAACTACGGGGGAGAGCCTCTGTGGCTGCGTTCCGCGCGGGCCATGGCCGCCTCGCCCCTCGTGCACGGTCTTGTGCTGGTCTTTCCCCCGGACCGGCTGGAGGAAGCCGGAAATACGGCCCTTGAACTCGACCGCAGACATTCCTGCGGCGTGCCTCTGCGCTTTGCCGCTGGCGGAGAACGGCGTCAGGATTCCGTAAGGCACGCGCTGGACGTTCTGCCGCAGACCTGCGAAAGCGTGCTCATCCACGACGGCGCACGTCCCTTTCTGCGCACGGCCCTGGTCACGAAGCTGGCCCGCGCCCTGCATGAGAAAGGCGTGTCCGGCGTCATTCCCGGCGTGCCCGTCACCGACACCGTCAAGGAAACCGGACCTTCCGGTCTCGTCATCCGCACGCCCGAGCGCGAAAGCCTCCGCGCCGTGCAGACCCCGCAGGCCTTCCTGACGTCCGAACTGCGCGCGGCCCACGAGAGGGCCTGCGCCGAGGGCTGGAACGTCACCGACGACGCCTCCCTCATGGAGCGCTGCGGTCTTTCGGTCCTCGTCGTCGAAGGGGACGGGGACAACGTCAAAATCACCAGTCCCGGAGATCTTGCCCTGCTTGCCGAACCAAAGATGCCTCTGCCCTGCTGCGGCTACGGCTACGACGTGCACGCCTACGGCGGCGACCGTCCTCTCATGCTCGGCGGAGTGGAAATCGGCGGAGAATACCGCATCCGCGCCCACTCCGACGGCGACGTGCTGCTCCACGCCCTCATGGACGCCGTTCTCGGCTGCTTCGCCGGGGGCGACATCGGCCGTCTCTTTCCCGACAGCGACCCCGCCTTCGAGAACATTTCCTCCTCCGTTCTGCTCGACCGCGTCATGACCCTGGCCGCCGAGGCCGGCGTGCGCATCGTGCATGCGGACCTCACCGTCATCGCCCAGAAGCCCCGGCTCGCGCCCCGTGCCGACGCCATACGCCGCAACGTGGCCCGTCTTCTGGATCTTTCTCC
>USNI01000221.1 GCA_900555975.1 uncultured Desulfovibrio sp.
GATAGCATGAGCGATACGCAAAAAACGCTTTCCGCACTGCCGGAAGAAGACAACAACGACCTGCTGGAGCAGGAGAAACTTTCCGCTCCTGTGGAAAACCGGGACGGCGTTCCGAACGGGAACGGCGAGGGGCAGGTTGAAAACGGAGACGGTTCTTCCGGGGAAGACGCCTCCGGTGAAGCCGAGGATGCCGCTCCGACCATTCCGTCCGTATTGCCGGTACTGCCGCTCCGCGACAGCGTCGTTTTCAATTCCATGATAGTGCCGCTGTTTGAAAGTCGCGAAAAAGCCATGGAAACCGTGGAGTTCGCGCTGAACGGCAATCGGTATCTGCTGCTTTGCGCGCAGCGTGACGCTTCGGTGGAAAATCCTGCGCCGGAAGAGATTCACGATGTCGGTTCCGTGGTCATGATTCTGCGCATGATCAAGATGAACGATGGTCAGGTGAAGCTGCTGGTGCAGGGGCTGACGCGCGCCCATGTGGAGGAATTTGACAACGAAGGACCCATTCTTCTGGCGCGCATCCGCGTGCTTGAGGAAAAGAGCAGCGATGTTTCGGATGTGGAACTTGAGGCCATGATGCGTGCCGCGAGGGAGCAGAGCGACAGAATACTCCATCTTCGCGGACTTCCTTCCGGCGAGATCATGGGGGTTCTGAATTCCGTGAATGACCCCGGCAGACTTGCGGACATCATTGCCGCCAACATGCGTCTGCGCGTGGATGAGGCCCAGAGTCTTCTGGAATGCCTTGATCCCGTGGAGCGGCTGCGCCTGGTGAACCAGCATCTTCTCCGTGAAGTTGAGGTCGCCACCATGCAGGCGCGTATTCAGAGCATGGCAAGAGAGGGTATGGACAAGGCGCAGAAGGACTACTTTCTGCGGGAACAGCTCAAGGCCATACATAAGGAACTCGGCGACGGCGATGGCGATGATGAAAATGAAAACATCAGGAAGGCTCTGGAAAAAGCCTCCCTGCCGCCCGAGGCCAGACGTGAGGCCGACAAGCAGCTTCGCCGTCTTGCCTCGATGAACGGCGACTCCGCTGAAGCAACGGTGGTCCGCACCTATCTCGATCTTTTGGCCGAACTGCCATGGAAGAAAATGTCCCGCGATCGGCTGGACATCGTCAAGGCGGCCGAGATCCTCAATGAAGATCATTTCGGACTGGACAAGGTCAAGGACCGTATTCTTGAATTTCTCAGCGTCCGCAAGCTGAATCCGGATTCCAAGGGACCGGTGCTCTGCTTCGTCGGCCCTCCCGGCGTGGGCAAGACGTCGCTTGGACGTTCCATAGCCCGTGCCCTCGGACGCAAGTTCCAGAGAATATCCCTCGGAGGTATGCGGGATGAGGCGGAAATCCGCGGACATCGTCGAACCTACATCGGCGCCATGCCCGGCCGGATCATTCAGGCCATACGGCAGGCCGGAACACGGAATCCCGTCATCGTTCTGGACGAAATAGACAAGCTCGGCAACGATTTCAGGGGAGACCCCGCATCGGCCCTGCTTGAGGCTCTGGATCCGGAACAGAACTCCCATTTCAGTGATCATTATCTGAATCTGGAGTTCGATCTTTCCAAGGTTCTGTTCCTCTGTACCGCCAATCAGCTTGATACCATTCCGGCCGCGCTTCTGGATCGTCTGGAGATCATCCATCTTTCCGGCTACACGGAGCAGGAAAAGCAGGCCATCGCCCGCAGGTATCTGCTGAAGCGTCAGATCGCCGAGAACGGTCTGAAAGAGGATGACATCGTGTTCCGTGACAATGCCATAGCGCGCATTATCCGCGGATATACGCGAGAGGCAGGTCTGCGCGGACTGGAACGGCAGCTGGGTTCCATCTGCCGGAAGATTGCAAGGCGGAAGGCGGAAGGAGAAAAGCCTCCCTTCGTGATAACGCCTGCCATGGTCGGCAGACTGCTCGGAGCTCCCCGTTTTCTTGATGAGGAAAAGGAACCGGAGCTTTTGCCGGGCGTGGCCCTGGGCCTTGCCTGGACGCAGGCAGGCGGTGAAGTCCTTCACATAGAAGTGAGCACCATGCAGGGCAAGGGAGGTCTGCTTCTGACCGGACAGCTCGGCGATGTCATGAAGGAAAGCGCGCAGGCGGCGGTGACGTATGCCAGGTCTCATGCAAAAGAGCTGGGCATTGATCCGGAATTTTCCCAGAAGCTGGACATTCATATTCATGTGCCTGCAGGAGCGACGCCCAAAGATGGTCCTTCTGCCGGAGTGACGTTGGTTTCCGCGCTGGTTTCCGCGCTCACCGGACGTTCCGTGCGCGGGGACACCTGCATGACCGGCGAAATTACGCTGCGCGGACGGGTGCTTCCTGTCGGCGGCATCAAGGAAAAAATACTCGGAGCCGTGGCAAGAGGACTTAAAAGAGCCGTCATACCAGCACAGAATGCCAAGGATCTGGAAGAGATTCCTGCCGATCTGCGTAAGCGCATCGAAATCCATACCGTTCATACCATAGACGAGCTTCTGGCGCTGGTCATGGAAAAGAAGGCAAGGACCGAAGCATAGGCTTTTCTGTGATTCAGCCAGCCGGTCAGGCATGGTCGGCGTGCAGGCTGAAAAGGGAAAACTTCGTCTTTGGCCTGAACTGCGGCATACAGGCCTCCGGTCACGAAAACGACCGGAACGTCAACGTCGGCCTCAGCTGGAAGTTCTGAGCTTTTCCGGATCCGTCCGTCAATCATATGTCTTTCAGAAGGGGACAATTCCAGAAGAATTGTCCCCTTCTGTCGTTGCAGTCCGGAATGGTGCGGCAGGTGTCAGATTGTTGCCCCTCATCAGGATGAGCATGTGAAATCCTGCCGTCTCGAAGGCGGACGTGGGGATGTTCACTCC
>USNI01000222.1 GCA_900555975.1 uncultured Desulfovibrio sp.
CGCTGCGCAAGCTTCACGGCGACTTCCATGCCGACATATCGACCTCCGACGACGACAACGGCATCTTCATCGATGGACACCCTGTCCATGATGACGTCGTTGCCCTGCACGATGCGCGGTCCCTTTCCGACAGGAATGGACGACGGCAGCGACGACGGCACGGCGCCGGTCGCCATGACGACGCAATCGGGATGCAGCTGCCTCAGCAGAGACTCATCGCAGCAGGTATGGAGCCGGATATCGACGCCGGCCTTCACCATGTCCCTGTGCAGCAGGGGAATGAGCGTCGTATAGGACTTCTTGTACGGCGCCCGGGACGCGACGATCCACTGTCCCCCCAGTTCGCCGCTCTGCTCGCACAGCGTGACGGAATGTCCCCGGCTCTGAAGCACCGCCGCCGCCTTCATGCCCGCGATGCCTCCGCCGGCAACGACAATGCGTTTCGGCGTCTGCGCTCTGGGGATCACCTCGAACTGCTTCTCCCTGAGAACCGTCGGATTGACGGTACAGCTCACGCCGAAGGGCACAAGCTCCTTCCGCGAGGCGAAGGTGAAGCAGTTGACGCAGCCAAGGCATGGCACGATGTCTTCCTCATGGCCGCTTTGCACCTTTTCCGGCCACCGGGGATCCGTCAGCAGCGGACGTCCAAGCGCAATGAAATCCGCCAGACCTTCTTCCAGAAAAGATTCCGCAAGCGCCGGTCTGCCGAGTTTTCCCATGCCTATGAGGGGCTTTTTCGTCGCCTTGCGGACTTCCCTGAGCAACGGAGCGAAAACGCCTTCCTCCTGAAAGTATCCCGCGGAAATATTCCAGATCTTTTCCTGCGTTCCCCCGAGAACATGAAAGGCGTCCGCACCGGCCTCATCCAGCAGGGACACGAGCACCTTGCCCTCCTCTATCTGAAGCCCGAGTTCGCCGAGAAGATCGTCAACGGACATGCGCACGACGATCGGAATCTCAGGTCCCGCTCCGCGCCTCATGGCCTGCAGAAGTTCACAGGCAAAGCGCGCCCTGTTCCGCGTGGAACCGCCGTATTCGTCCGTCCGCCTGTTGCTGTACGGGGACAGAAACATGCTGATCAGCTTGCCCGTGCACGCATGCAGCTCCAGCAGGTCGAAGCCGGCCTCTTTCGCCCGTCTGGCCCCCTGCTCGAATTCCCGGACATAGGTCTGAATCTCTTCCCTGGTCAGCTCATGCGGAATGGCTTTCTCATAGGCAAAGCGCATGGACGACGGCGCAACGCTCTGAACGCCCGCCGCCATGCGGGTTCCTCGTGCGCCGAGCTGAGCCATGGCGAGACAGTCATGGCCGTGAATGCCGTCGGTAATATGCCCAAGGTGGGGAATGAACGAGTCTTCCGCTATGGATCCGGACAGTCCGTACGTGGAATCCGGGGACGGTTTGCTGACAAGTCCCGGGACCGTCACAATGCCCGCTCCATGTTTCGCTCTTTCCAGCAGGGAGGCGACGGCCTGTTCCGTAAAGTGACCGTGTCCATCCGTCGAGCGAAGCATGATGGAAGAATAAATAATTCTGTTCTTGACGGTTACCGTTCCTATGCGACCAGAGGCAAACAACCGGCTTCTGAACATGACTGACACCTCTATTCTATCGAAGTTCCAAGTAAAAATCCCGCATACATGGCATCCATGGCATCACCGATGCCTGCACAGTCGCCCACCATCCGCAGCTGCCAGGGGCCGTTCTGCAGAGACTCGGCAACCGCGGTGTCGGGGACGGTGCCGACGGCCGTCACCACAGCATCGGCAGGGAGCGGAAAGATGCCTCCTCCATGGACAACCTCCACCGTGGACGACGTTACCCGGAACACCTCGCTGCGAGCAAAGATGCGTATGTCAAGATCAACCATTCTTCTGAAAAATTCCGAACGGATACGACCATTGGTCCCGTGTCCGACATCGTTCATCTCCACAAGGGACACCTTCTTTCCCCCTGCGGCGAGCAGACAGGCGCACTCCATGCCTATGTACCGTCCGCCGACGACAACGATGTTCTTTCCCTCGGGAACGGTACCGCTGAGAACATCGATGCCCTGTATCCGTGGGACCGCACCGGGAAGAATCAGCCTGTCCGGAAGGCTGCGCGGACCCGCGCCGGTGGCGACGACCACGATGTCCGGCTGAAGCCGCTCCACCATTTCCCGCGACACCTCCGTCCCGGTATGTATGGTCACGCCGGCCTTCCTCAGATCGCGCTCAAGCTCAGGAATCAGGGTTCTGTAATCCTCATGGCCCTCGGGACTGGCGGCTATGCGCCACTGGCCGCCAAGTTCGGCGTTTTTCTCAAAAAGCGTCACCTGATGTCGCCGCTGCGCCGCATACAGGGCCGTGCTGAGACCGGCAGGACCTCCTCCGATGACCATGACGCGCCGACTCTGCCGGACCGGCTCTTTTTTCCGTCCCTCGGAAAAGAGTCCGGGATTGACCGTGCACAGGATGGGTCTGTGCGCAAGATACAGACGACGATCCCAGCTCTGACAGTTGAGGCAGCCCACACAATGCCGTATGTCCTTCTCGTTGCCCTGCCTCAGCTCGGACAGAAAGTCCGGATCCGCCAGAAGCGAACGCATGACGGCCACCATGTCGGCGGCCCCTTCATCCAGAATCCTGCGTGCGCACTCCAGAGAGCGGACCTTGCCCCCCAGTATGATGGGAGTGTCGGGAAACGCCTTCTTGTACTTTCTGGACATCTCCAGGAACGGAACGGGAGGAATCAGCCAGGAGGGTACTCCGTACTGCAGTCGTTCCTGACCTCCGCCGCCCATCAGCAGTGCATCGACGCCGCCTTCGATGAGAAGCGCCGCCTGTTCCATGGCCATGTCGAA
>USNI01000223.1 GCA_900555975.1 uncultured Desulfovibrio sp.
TTATCGCAATCCCGACCAGAAGGACCGTCATGTGTTTGACGTCATATGGACGGAAATGGTGGCTCCCGCCGTAAGCGGAACCGGAAAATAGAGCAAGAGAAGCGAAAAGGAAAGGAGAACGGCATGAAACAGTATCGGACTGCCGCAGCGGCATTGTGTCTTTGTGCTTCTCTGTGCTTTTCGGCGACGGGGTGCACGAACATGAACAGAACCCAGCAGGGAGTGCTGTCCGGAGCCGGTGTCGGAGCTCTGGCCGGAGCAGGCATTTCCGCCATAGCCGGGGGCAGCGGAACTATGGGAGCGCTTATCGGCGGAGGTCTCGGTGCTCTGGCCGGAGGCATATACGGACATGAAAAGGAAAGGTGGTAGTACGGCTTGTCGACGTGTTCCTTTTATGCGACATTCCGCGCATGAAATCCTATGAGATCACATTTGTGCAGGGTGTGGCCGCTTTTCAGGGGGCAAGGGACTGTCGTCTGCTGAGATTTTCCGAACATGCGGCGTCCGTGCTGCTTGTATGCCGGGCTCGTCCGGAATGCTGCCTTATTCTCGGAGACGTCCGTGCAGCATTTCCTGATCGCTGCATTCGTCCTTCTGTGGAGGAGTGCAGGACTCTCGGTCTGACGGATGAAGGACAGGACAGTGATATTCTTGTGTTTTGTCGCATGATCATTCCGGCTGAGGATCCTCTGTCTGCCGGTTTTGACATGTCCCGTCTGGTGCTGACGGCTCCGTCCACGGGGCTGGGGCTGGAGGTCGAAAGGCCGGGATTTCCTCTTATGCCGCTGGCGGTATCCTGCAGGGAACGCAGAGCGAAAAGACATCATGGAGAGAAAGGTCCTTCTGCGTAACAGAGCCGGCCGTGCCGGAAAAGGATGACAGATGAAAAAGGCGGTTCGATGATCGGAAATCGGACCGCTTTTTTCACAGACACCGGGAATCAGTACAGCGGAACGTCAAAGCGTATGAGTTCCGGCTTTTCCATGATCCAGAACACCAGAATGCACATGATGAGAAGGGCATATTCACCGATGCTGCCCGTACTGCAGAGCTTCAGGGAAAAACGTTTCTTGGCGAAGGGCAGCAGAGGAACGCCATGCGTGGTGCACATGTCGAGCAGCACGTGCGTGAGCGCTCCGAAGCCGAAGCCGCCGACAAGGGCATCGGGCAGCGGACCGAGCTGACCGGTGAGCGACCACATCCACAGAGCAAGCCACCATCCGAACCAGTGTGATGAGCGTCGGTGAACCTGATTGAATTTTTTCTGTCTGAAAAAGGATCTTCCGGCCGAGCGCTGATCAAGCACGTCGGGAAAGACGGACCCGGCCCATACGGCAGCCATGCCGGCGAGGGGAAATCCTGCAGCAAAGGCAGCCATGAGGGACATGGTCTGATGTGTTGCCCATTTCATGCGTCCTTCCTTATCTGTTCAAACTGTTCGGCGGCCCGGCGACGACGCGCCTCTGCGGCAAGCTCGCAGGGGACGACGGTTTTTCCTATGGGAAAAAGCGCCAGTTCCGCAAGCTTGATGTGCTGCCAGGCGAAGGGAATGCCTATGATGGTCACGGCGAGAGCCGCGGCTGCAGCCACATGGGAGAGAGCTATCCATACTCCGGCAAGAAGAAACCATATGACATTGCCTATCACGCCGGGAATGCCGGTGCCGATATCGTTTTTTCCGTACAGAAGATCGCGCGAAACGGCTTCATACCCGAAGGGCAGGAAGGCGAATCCGGCCATGACGAAGCATGCGCGGCCCCAGGGAAGACCGATGATGCTCACGCATGCCAGTATTCCGGCGAGAAGCCACAGCAGCGCCATGAACCAGCCGCCGAATATGATCCAGAGTATGTTGCCGATGACACTCATGAATTTGCCTTTTTTCCTTTTGGCCGCCATTGCAGGACGGCGGAAGGGAAGAAGTATAGCGGGCAGGACTGGAGCAGGCAAGGGGCAGAAGAGGGGGATGACACGGTCCGAATATTTTTTGGTTTTCTGGACGGCTGATGCAGGTACGGGAGCATGCAGGAGACGATGAAGAGCGTCGGTTGCAGAGCAGGCCGTGATGGCGTATGCTGCCACACATTCTTTCAACATTCCTTTCCGGAGAGATTTCCTATGCAGCGTACCAGCATAAGCGAAGCTCTGGCCTCCGCCGGGCCGCGCGACGGCATCACCGTGTGCGGATGGGTGAGAACCCGCCGCGATTCCAAGGGATTTGCCTTCATTGAACTCAACGACGGTTCCTGCCTCAAGAACCTTCAGTGCATCATAGACGAAGGCACTCAGGCCTGGAACAGTCTTGAAGGCGTGAATACGGGCGCGGCCGTCAGTGTGACCGGCAATCTTGTGGAATCCCCGGGCAAGGGACAGAAGTGGGAAGTGCATGCCGGGACCATGCAGGTCTTTGGTCTTGCCGATCCTGCGACATTCCCTCTCCAGAAGAAGCGCCATTCCGATGAGTTCCTGCGTACCATCGCCCACCTCCGGCCCCGCACCAACAAGTACGGCGCGGCATTCCGCATCCGTTCTGAAGCGGCCCTTGCCGTGCATGACTATTTCCGTGGACTCGGCTTCTATTATGTGCACGCGCCCATACTGACCGGTTCCGACTGCGAAGGTGCGGGCGAGATGTTCCGCGTGACCACGCTTCCCGTAGACGGCGGTCCCATGCCGGAATCCGGCAATGTCTTCGAGAACGACTTTTTCGGCAAGCAGGCAAGTCTGACCGTTTCCGGTCAGCTTGAGGCGGAGGCTCTGGCCTGTGCGCTGGGACGGGTCTACAACTTTGGTCCTACATTCCGTGCCGAGCATTCCTATACGCCCC
>USNI01000224.1 GCA_900555975.1 uncultured Desulfovibrio sp.
CGGTATCCAATCTTCAGCGCCTCCGACGCTCGCCGGACGGAAGAACGGCAGACAGACTCGTCCGGCAAGACGTCGTATTCGTCTTTCTTCCGTCCTCCGTCCGGATTCTACAACAGATAGAATCTGGTGAATATCTCATCCGCATACCGAAGAATCTCCCCCGACATCCATCCGCCCAGAAGAAACAGGGACAGAACCACGGCAATGAGCTTCACGCCGAAGGTAAGCGTCTGTTCCTGCAGCTGCGTCACCGCCTGCACAAGACTGAGCACGATGCCGATGACCGACGCAATGATGATGGGCGGCAGCGAAATGACCAGAACCAGATAAAGGGCCTGCGAGGCATAATCCATGGCAATGCTGTTCATGCCCTTTCCCTCATATTCTGATGCGGCTTACAGGTTGCACCGATATTTCCGGCGTCACTTCCTGATAAGCCATGACGGGCAGCTCATAATACTTGCTTTCAATCAGTCTCCGGACATAACGCCGGATGTCCATGGACACCATGAGCACTGGTTTCTGCGTACTGTTTCTGGACTTCTCCGAGGCCTCGCCCACAGCCTTGATGATGCGCTGGGACGTATCGGGATCCAGCGAAAGAAAGGCGCCCGCGGAAGTCTGACGGATGGCCTTCCGGATGATCTCCTCCAGCGAAGGATCCATGAGAATGGCCGGAAGCATGTTCTGTCCGCGGGAATACATGTAGCTTATCTGCCGCTTGAGCGCGCTGCGCACGTACTCCGTAAGCATGACCACATCCTTTTCCTTGGGACTCCACTCAATGAGCGCCTCAAGAATGCTGCGCAGATCCCGTATGGAAATCTGCTCCTGCACCAGACGCTGGAAGATTTCCGCAATGCGCTGCACGGGAAGAAGACGCGTGACCTCACGAACGAGATCAGGAGCCCGTTCTTCCATGCGGTCGAGAAGATACTTGCTCTCCTGCATGCCGAGAAACGTCGAGGCATGACGGGAAAGAAGAAGCGAAAGATGGTAGGCCAGAATCCTGGCATGGGGCATGCAGGTGATGCCGGCCTGCTCAAGCCGCTCTTTCTCCGAGTCGGCAACCCACAGAGGTTCCACGTCCGGCAGGAAGGGTTCGCCTTCGTGGTAGGAAACTCCCAGCATGTCGAGATTGATCTTTTTCTCCCTCACGATGACCATGCCTTTCTCAAGCCGGCCTCTGGCCATGGGAATTTCATTGAGATTGAGCATGTAGCCGAGAGATGGCAGCGCAGGATTGGGACGGATGTTGATACC
Organism: uncultured Desulfovibrio sp.; assembly: GCA_900555975.1. Lineage (GTDB taxonomy): Bacteria > Desulfobacterota > Desulfovibrionia > Desulfovibrionales > Desulfovibrionaceae > Mailhella. Next base: position 1,264 of record USNI01000224.1, read on the forward strand.
GGGAAAAGGCACACCGAGATCGAAATACAGGGCGCGCCGAAGACTGGAAAGCTCACCGTTCAGAGCATCGTAGTTCATGGATTCACCGATGTCGAGAATGATGGGAACGGTGGGGGAGAAATCATCCTGCGGTCCGGAAGGTCTCCGCGGCTTCTTTTCCGCCGCAGGAGCGAGGGAACGGGCCAGTTCTTCCTTGCCGTCCGTCTTTTCAGGCGCCGAGGTCAGTCTCTCAAGCACATAGCCGAAGCCTCCCACGGCAAAGGCGAGCGTGAAAAGCTGAGGCTTGGGAAAGCCGGGAATGAGCGCGAAGAGAAAAATAAGGGCGCCGGCCATCTGCAGAGCCTTGGGCTGACCGAAAAACTGCTGGCCGATCTGCGTTCCTACGTTGTCGTCGCTGTCGCCGGAACGGGTGATGAGAATGCCGGCGGAAATGGATACCAGCAGTGAGGGAATCTGCGAAACCAGACCGTCGCCGATGGTCAGGATGCCGTATGTGTGCATGGCCTCGCCTGCGGTCATGCCGTGCTGGGTGATGCCGATGATGGTCCCGCCGACGATATTGATGACGGCAATGATCATGCCGGCGATGCTGTCGCCCTTCACGAACTTCATGGCGCCGTCCATGGCACCGTACATCTGGCTTTCAAGCTGTACGCGGTTGCGCCGTTCCTGAGCCTCCTCCATGTCGATCACGCCCGCGCGCATGTCGGCGTCGATGGACATCTGTTTGCCGGGCATGGCGTCCAGAGTAAAACGCGCGCCCACTTCGGCCACGCGTTCCGCACCTTTGGCGATGACGAGAAACTGAACGATGGTAAGAATGATGAACACCACCGCGCCCACCACGAAATTGCCGCCCAGAGCAAAATCGCCGAAGGTGAAAATGATCTCACCGGCGTCGGCCTGAAGCAGAATAAGACGCGTCGTCGCGATGTTCAGCCCCACCCGGAACAGCGTGGTGAACAGCAGCATGGTGGGAAAGGATGAAAAGTCCAAGGCCGTCTTCACGTACATGGACATCATGAGCATAAGAAACGACAGCGTCATGTTCACGCCGATCAGCGTATCCACAAGCGGCGTGGGCAGCGGCACGATCATGAGGGCCACCACGACGACCAGCAGCATGACCATGGTGATGTCGTTGTGCCGGGTCATCATGCCGACCCCGCGCGAGGCCTTTTCCATCAAGCTCATGCGCTTCTTCCTCCGCCGGCAAGAAACAGATATTCGTCAAGACTGGCCCGAGCTTCCTCTCTTCGTCCTTCCAGCCAGAGGGCCTGCGCCTTCATGAGATGCAGCACGGCCTGCCGGGATGACAGTGCGGCTCCGCTCATGGCCGTGCGAAGCGCATCCAGCGCTCCGGTGCCGTCCCCGGCGCTGATGGCCACGGAGGCCACTCCGGCAAGCGCCAGCCTGTCGGGAGCATTCTGAGGCGCCAGAACCGCAAGTGCGGCATATATTCTTCCGGCCCTGTCCAGCTGTCCCATCCTCAGCATCATGTAGGCAAGCACATGAAGAGCCTTTCTCTGCTGTTCCCTGAGCTGCGCCACGTCAACCTCC
>USNI01000225.1 GCA_900555975.1 uncultured Desulfovibrio sp.
GGCGGCCTTGACGCCCAGATGGGCATGCATTTCGGCCATTGCGACATCTATACCATCGTGGAGATCGAGAACAATGCCGTCAAATCCGTCACTACGCTGGAAAACGTTCCCCATCAACAGGGCGGATGCATGGCCCCCGTGCAGCATCTGGCATCGCACAACGTCAATGTGCTGCTGGCCGGCGGCATGGGAATGCGTCCCCTCATGGGCTTTCAGCAGGCCGGTGTGAAGGTCTTCTTCGCCGGTAATCACCTCACCGTGGGCAGTGCCGTTCAGGCCTTCATCGACGGTCAGCTCCAGCCCTTCGGTCTTGAATTCACCTGTGGCGGCGGCCACGCCCATTGATGAGGAGTCCGCATGGACATTCTCATAGTTTCTTCCCGCAACGCGCTCTGGCAGCAGCTGAAACCGGCCTTTGAAGACCGCGGCGGTCTTGTCCGTACGGCGGCCACGCTGGAAGAGGCGCTGCAGGCGCTGCATGATCGGCCCGCCGCCCTCGTCGTGCTGGACATGGGTTCAGACCGGGAGGTGCTGCGTCATGCCGTCTTCCGCGTGCTCTCCATCGACGCCATGATCCATACCGCCGCCGTGAGTTCCATGGACGCTGAAGCATTCCATGACGCCATGGAAGGTCTCGGCATGCTGACATCTCTGCCGGAACAACCCACTGCCGGGGACGTCGACAACCTTATGGACGCCATGGACAGACTTTCGGTCTGAACGATTTCTTGAATCAAACCTGCGATGCCCGATGTCCCGGGACAGGATACGCTCATACGTGCCATGTCCCGGGGCATCTTGATTTTCCCCGCATATCGACGGATGTCCCCACATCCACAAGGCAGGAAAAGCGCTATCCACGACTTCCCTCGTCGTCACTGCTCTCAGCGCACGCGCGTATTTCATCCTCCGAGTCAAAATTCATATAACAATTTGTAATTACATAATATTTTAGACATCACAATGCAGAAAGTTTTCTTTTTGCGTTTTTAATTTGACATTGGTTTTCATTTTCATTATTTACGTTCCATCGCTGTTCATGAGGAAGTCCTCATAAGAACGGTAGGATCGAGTGCGGTCTTTTTTTTGAAAAACAATTGAAAAAGAATTTCATTTTTATCAAGGAGGATTCCATGCCACGGATGAATCTTCGCCAGCTTGCTCCCGGGCAGAAGGCAAGCATCGTCAAAATTACCGCATATGGAGAACTCGGACGCCGCATTCGCGACATGGGACTGGTTCCGGGGATGTCCTTGCAGGTCATAGGGAGAGCTCCGCTGCGTGATCCGGTGGCGCTGCGTATTGAGGGATCCACCATAGCACTGCGCAACAGCGAAGCCGATTATGTCGACGTGGAGGTACGATGAGCTGTCCCATGTGTGAAAGAAAAGGGGAAACGGGCATGAGTTCCGTCCCCGGAGAAGAACTTCGGAACGTCATCCGCATTGCGCTCACCGGAAATCCCAACTGCGGCAAGACCACGGCCTTCAACGAATACACGGGCGCGCACCAGCATGTAGGCAACTACCCCGGCGTAACTGTGGAAAAGAAGGAAGGCTGGACCAGCTGCCACGGCCGCAGGGTGCTGCTCATGGATCTTCCCGGCACATATTCGCTTACCCCCTACTCCATGGAGGAACGCGTAGTGCGGGACGTTCTTGCTCCGGAAGATCAGGCGGAACGCCCGAGGGCCGTCATCAACGTCATTGACTCCTCCACGCTGGAACGCGGACTTTTTCTTGCCGTACAGATACGGGAACTCGGTCAGCCCGTGGTTCTGGCCTGCAACATGATGGATGAAGCCCGCAAGGCGGGGATCAGCATTGACCTGGAAAAACTTTCCGCACGCTTCGGAGTTAAGGCCGTTTCCACGGTGGCACGCAAAGGCGAAGGCCTGGACAGAGCTATGGAACTGGCCCTTGAAGAGGCTGAAAAAGGACAGAAACCATTTTCGATAAGCTACGGACCCGACATCGATCCCGCCCTTTTGACAATGACGAGGATCATTGAAGAGAAAAAGATTCTCACGTCCCGTTACCCCTCGCGCTGGACGGCGCTCAAGATTCTGGAAGGCGACGACGTCATGATCGGACAGGTTCGGGATGTGGACGCTCCCGCCTCGCACGAGCTTGTCGCCATACGGGATACCCTTGCCTCTCATCTGGCCTCCACGCTGGAGACCACGCCCGACGCCGTCATTTCCGACTACCGTTACGGATTCATCAACAGCGTCCTTCGGGACGGAGTCGTCCGCAAGGACGACACCAAAGACCGTCTTGCCTTCACCGACAAACTTGACAAGGTCCTCACCAACACCATTTTCGGCCCCGTCATCATGCTGGCCGTGGTATATTTCATGTTCTGGACCACGTTCATCGTTGGGGCGTATCCGCAGGGTTGGGTGGAAGATTTTTTCGGCTGGCTCGGCGAAGTGATGACGGATATGCTGCCTGAAGGTCTTCTTCAGTCGCTGGTGGTGGACGGCATCATCGGCGGTGTAGGCGGCGTGCTCAGCTTCGTGCCGCTCATTCTCATCATGTTTCTCATTGTCTCCTTCCTTGAAGACAGCGGCTATATGGCGCGCATGGCCTATATGCTCGACCGGGTCATGAGGGCGTTCGGCCTGCACGGCTCCTCGGTCATGCCCTTCATCATTGCAGGCGGCATTGCAGGCGGATGCGCCATTCCCGGCGTCATGGCGACGCGCACCATGCGCAGCGAAAAGGAAAGAATGGCCACCATGATGACACTTCCGCTCATGACGTGCGGGGCAAAGATTCCGGTATTCCTCATGCTTACGGCGGCCTTTTTCGCGGACA
>USNI01000226.1 GCA_900555975.1 uncultured Desulfovibrio sp.
AGGCCGGTATCATGTTTGCTGTCACCCTATGCGGCTGGATCATCGCCCTTCTGGTGTCACTGCTTCTGAGAAAGACCGTGTTCCGCGGCGAATCCACCCCCTTCGTCATGGAGCTACCGCCCTACAGAATGCCTACTCTGCGCAGCATTCTCACTCATACATGGGAAAGAGGCTGGATGTACATACGGAAAGCCGGAACCGTCATTCTGGCCATTTCCGTCATTCTGTGGGCGGCTCTGGCCTTCCCCGCACTCACCGAGGTACAGACTGCTCCCTTCGAAGCGGAAATTGCCTCGCTTGAAAGCCGTATTGCTCCGTTGAATGATGAAATCGATACACTGAAGGCCCAGCTTGAAGGCGCCGGCACCGATGAGCAATCCGTCATACGGCAGGCTCTTGATGATGCGACGGCACGCAGAGACGCCTTGGAAGCACAGAAGGCCGACACGGAAAACGCCCTTGCTTCCGAAGCCGTGCGCAATACCTGGGGCGGACGTATCGGTCAGTTTGTGGAACCCGTGTTCCGCCCGCTCGGATTCGACTGGCGCACAGACGTGGCCCTGATATCCGGAGTCGTGGCCAAGGAGGCCATACTGTCCACCATGGGAACGGCCTACTCCATAGGCGAGACCGATCCTGACGAACCCGACTCCCTTTCCGCCAAGCTGGCTGCCGATGCGGGATGGTCCAAGACCGTGGCTCTGTCACTCATGCTTTTCGTGCTCATCTACTCTCCCTGTTTCGTCACGCTCGTGGTGCTCAAAAATGAGGCGGGCGGATGGAGATGGCTGTTCTTCAGCATGGTGTTCAATACTGTTGTCGCCTATATCGTGGCCTACGGCGGTACCATCGTCGGCAGGATGCTCTGGGGCTAGATTTTTGACCGCCTGATGCGGTCGAACCATTCAAAAGGACCCGGGAAAGCAACATACTGCTTTCCCGGGTCTTTTTTTTCGTCCCGGCATCCGTCATCCATATCCGGCCGGACTCCCTGCCGACAGCGAAAGCTCTGCGACACAGTCCGTCTTCACGCCTTCTTCCCCTTCAGCACAAAATTCGTTAGATTCTTCCTCATATCCTAAATGATTGCTCAAAAAATGCCGCGCCGAGGTTTCTTCATGCACCGCATCTATCAGCTTTTTCCCGCTCTTGCGCACAGAGCCTTTTTCTGCTTCATCATAGGCCAGACCATCTCCATGCTCGGACAGTGGATGCAGAGACTGGCCATGAGCTGGCTGGTGTTCCGTCTGACGAAGTCGGCCTTTCTGCTCAGCATCGTGGAGTTCATGAGTCTTGCGCCGATTCTTGTGTTCGGACTCATGGCGGGTGCCTGGCTGGAAAGACACGATCTCCGCAAGGCTCTCATCACGACGCAGATACTCTGCATGCTGGAATCGGCCCTGCTCACCTTCTTCACCTTCACGGACACCGTCAGCTATCCCCTGCTCGTCGTGCTCAGTCTTCTGCTCGGCATCATCAGTTCCTTCGACATGACCGCACGCCAGTCCTCGGTATCCCTCATGGTGACGGATCAGGCCGCCGTGAAGAGCGCCGTGGCTCTCAATTCCATGGCCTTCAACATCAGCAAGCTCGTCGGTCCCTCCATCGCGGGCGTCGCCATCTACGCATGGGGGGAAGGCATCTGCTTTCTCATCGCCACGGTTTCCTACCTGCCCATCCTTTACATGCTGCTCTTTCAGGTCCGTCTTCGTGAACGCACCAGGGGAACCTCCCGTCAGAACATGATCAGCGACATCAAAGAAGGTATCCGGCATATCCGCAGCGAAGTCTTTCTCCGCCACATCTTTCAGTTGCTTTTTGCGTACTGCTTCTTCGGACTGAGCTACAGCGTACTCTTTCCCATGTTCTCCACCGTCATTCTCGGCGGAGGTTCCCAGACGCTCGGATGGCTCTTCGGCGCCGTAGGCGCAGGAGCCTTCTGCGGCGGCGTGGTGGTTTCCATTTTCGTCGTGCTGAGACGCATTCCTTCCGTCATCGCCCGCACCACCATGCTTACCGCCGCAGCCCTCACCGTCTTCAGCTTTTCCGAAACGCTCTGGCTTTCCCTCGCCGCCGCCTTCTGCATAGGCTTCGGCGTCACCACCACGAACATCAGCACAAACACGCTCTGCCAGATGACCTCATCCGACGACTGCCGCAGCCGCATCCTCAGTCTGTACATCATGTGCACGGCAGGCGTCGGCCCCGTGGGCGGACTGGCCTTCGGCGCTCTTGCCGACACCATCGGGGCGCCGCACACCATGCTTCTGTGCGCCGTCGTGCTCTGCACAGCCGTGCTGTGCTACTCGAGAAAGCTCAGAATCATACGTCACAGCCTCATGCAGAACATCCTTCATCACGACGCTGAAAGCCGGACCGGGCAGTGCTGAACAGCATTCCTTCCGAACGGAACCGTCCGCATACCGCCGCTCTACGGACACGACGGCAAAAACGGTTCCTCTTGACAGACGCCCCCAAAAAAGACTTCACTTCTTTCGTCTTTTTCCGATTATGCAGTCAGCACAAGGACTTCCCGTATGAACGGCATATTTTCCGCTCTCGTCACCGTTTTCGGCATCATGTTTCTCGGCCTCTTCGTCGAACGCCGACGCATTCTCGCGCCCACCATGGCGCTGTGTCTCAATCAGTTCGTGTACTGGGTCAGTCTTCCGGCCATGCTGTTCGATCAGATGTGTTCCATTCCTCTGACCAGTGAAACCGGTCCCTACATCTGGGGAACGCTCATCGCGTCCATACTCTGCTATGCGGCGGTCTATCTTTACTTTTCCGGATTCTGGAAAACGCACCGTCCGG
>USNI01000227.1 GCA_900555975.1 uncultured Desulfovibrio sp.
CCTCTGAACTTGCGGGGGCGGACATGAAAAAGACCTCCGGGAAAAGCGGAAAAGCGGCGGCGTTTCTTCATGACGGCGGAGAAAACGCCGCCGCATCAGCGTATTACTTTATGCCGAATTCCTGGAACAGCTTGGAATCCTTCCAAAGCGGGCTGTACTGCACCTGAAGCTCGTTCAGGCGGGCAAGAATCTTGTCGCCGGGCATGCCGGCGGCAGTGAGCTTGTCAGCCCAGGCCTTGTCCAGAGGCGCGAAGAGCTTATGAATTTCATCATATTCGGCGTCGGTGAGGGGATGGATCACGCCGCCCATCTCGTCACGCCACTGCCTGGCAAGTTCGTACTCGATGTCGCTCATGTACTTGGTGCTGCGCTGCGTGAATTCGTCTCCGAAGGTCTCGTCCACGACCTTCTTGAGGTCGTCGGGCAGAGAATCATAGGTGTTCTGATTCATGGCCACGCCCAGAATGACGCCCGTAATGTTCACGGGAACCATGTGCTTGAGCATGTCGCCGAAGCGGCGGTTGACCAGCATGCCGAAGCCGGTCATGGCGCCTTCGGCAATGCCCTGCTGCAGAGCCATGTAGGCGTCGCCAGGAGTCATGGAAACCGGCACGGCGCCGAGGGCTTCGATCTTGGCGGCAACGGTGGGACCGCCGAAGGCTATGATTTTTTTGCCCTTGAGATCGGCAAGGCTCTTCACCGGTTTGGTCATCACGATGAACTGGCCGATCATGCCGTCGTAGGAGTTGAGGAATTTCGCGCCGTTGAACTCCTTCATGACCTCGGGAAATTCCTTCTGGATTTCATGCATGATCGTGGTGGGATGTTCGCTGGCACGGGCGGGATCAAGAGCATCCCAGGCTCTTTCGTGGAAGGGAAACTGGCCGGGAGCGTTGAGCAGGGCGACTTCGGTGAGATCGGCAAGTCCTGTCTTCACGGTCTCGAAACATTCCGAGATCTTGCTCATGGATTCCGCAAAGTAGGGAATGACCTCGATACGTCCGCCGGAGCGCTGTTCGAGATCGTTCATGACGCCTTCAAGGAAGAGTTTCCAGCGGGTGTTGGTGGGCGGAAGCGGCATGTTCAGAGTTCGTACTCCGCGGCAGAGGCGGGGTGAGGTGCGGAAATCAGCATCGTCGCAGCGAGCATGCCCAGCAGCAGTTTCTTCATAGCCTGTCCTCCATAAAAGTTTGCCGAACGTCGTTTTCCCATGACATGGGAACGTCCGGATGCAGGTCCCGGCGATGGAAGCAACGCTTTCCCGACCTCAGCCTTCCGATGGCATCAGTCCCATCTGTTGAACGAGTTCAGCGTGACCACTTCAGGATTAAAAATGGTAACGCCGCAGCTCAGAAGTTCGTCATCCAGTCCGAAGTTTCGCAGATACCACATGATGACGGGATCCTTTTCGGTCAGCCCGAAGGCTTCCGCCAGTCTGCGGTCTGCCGAAGTGGGCAGGACGGCCTTGATGGTGTGGGAAAGTTCTGCTCCAGTCAGCGCGTTTACAAGTTCTCTGAAAGAAAGCCCCTGTATATCCTTCTCGGTCAGCTTTCTGACCGTGTCCGGGTAGATATTGAAGGTCCAGACTGCAGGTTTGCCGTTGATGAAATGCCGGGATTCCTGAATAAGCCACGGGTGCATGATTTCTATGTCGCATGGCGTCACGCCGTGTATGAAGGCCACGGCGGCTTCCGTTTCAGGGACCGGTTCGAATCGCTGGGTGCTCGTTGTTCCCGCGCTGGCAAGAAGCCGGCGCATGGAAAGTTCTTCATCAAAGCGCATGGGAGTTTCCAGCACGCTGAAATTCACGATGTTGCCCACACCGTGACGCTTGGTAATGAAGCCCGCCCGGGCAAGCTGCCCGAGAGCTTCGCGAAGCGTGGCGCGGCTGACATCCAGCTGTCCGCACAGCTCTTCTTCCGAGGGAAGCTTCCGGATTCCTTCCGGCAGGTGGCGGATCAGATCAAGCAGCTGTTCTTCAGCAATGTGGACCAATGAAACTCTCTTACTCATCAGACGTCTAACCTCTTAGTGGTTTCTTTGTAGCAACCTGCCAAAGCAGTGTCAATACTGTTTTCAGAAAAAAAATGGGTTCTCCGTGCATGCATCAGGGGGATATTTGAAAACATTTTTCAATATTATTTCGAATCGTTGTCTCCATGCTGCATCAGAGCCGGGGAAAGATTGATGCGGGCTGAGCGTGGAAAGCCTGATCGCGCGACGTCGGCGATGCGGACATGACGTTTGTCGGGACTCGGCAGTCTCCGGAGTCATGTGACATGCCGGAAACAGGTCAGTCATCGGCTGAAATCCCTCGTTCCGGCCATGTTCCGCGCGCAACCCTCACGGCATGGCGACGCGTGTGTCACAGAAAAGTGTCGCAGCCGATGAAGAAGGAATGCCGGCATCTGCAAGGCGCGGCAGACGGGACATGTTGTGTGTACATTCACCGTCGTCAGTCGTCTTATATGCCGGGATGCGGAAAGAAGTGTTATTGAATACCGTCAGGGACTCTGTCAACAGCAGAATGCGGCTCGTGAAAGGTGGTTGGCCTTAAAAGAATATCCGCCAGACAAAATCGTGTCTGGCGGACTGAGGTCCGGTCGGTTTTTCTAAAGAAGAAAGAGCACGACGAAAAAGGCGCAGAGCAAGGCAGGCAGCATATTGGAAAGACTGATTTTTTTGATGTCGAGAATGGTCAGTCCCACGCCGAGGATCAGAATGGCTCCCGTAGCGGAAAGGAAGGAGACGCCGACGGGAGTGAAGTACGGGGCAAGAATTCCGGCCAGAAGCGTGACGGCGGTCTCAAGAA
>USNI01000228.1 GCA_900555975.1 uncultured Desulfovibrio sp.
CGCCGGACCGACGCGCGGTCTCCGGAACCGGCTCATCCCCGCGACGCACAGAACGTTCCTTCTTCCGGCCCCCGGAACTTCCGGAACCACCGGGACCTTCATTTTCAACCGGGTTGCACAGTGCATATTCTTTCCACCATCATCGAAGCCTTTCCCTATATTCTTCAGGGAACGCTGGTCACCGTCGTTCTTGTGGCGGGCGCGCTGTCCCTGGGCTTCTGTCTCGGCGTTCCCATGGCCGTCACGCAGGTCTACGCTCCCCGTCCCTTCGCCATGCTGGTCAGCTTCTATGTATGGTTCTTCCGCGGCGTGCCCGTTCTTCTGCTGCTCTTTCTCTTCTACTACGGCCTGTTCGGCCTCATGGGGCTTGAAGTCGGCACCATCGGGGCTTCGTGCATCGTGCTCGGCATGACCAGCGCCGCCTATCAGTCGCAGATCTTCCGCGGATCCATCCAGTCCCTGCCCGCAGGCCAGCTCAAGGCGGGACGCGCCCTCGGCATGACCGACATGCAGACCATCCGGAACGTGATCCTGCCGCAGGCCCTCAGACTCTCCATTCCCGGCTGGTCCAACGAGTATTCCATCCTCCTCAAGGACTCGGCCATGTGCTTTGCCCTCGGCACGCCGGAAATCATGGCGCGCACCCACTTCGTGGCCTCGCGCACCTACGAGCATCTGCCCCTCTACATCACCGCCGGACTCATCTATTTCGCCATCACCATGGCGGGCGTGACCCTGCTCCGCCGCCTCGAACGAAAAGCCCGCATCCCCGGCTACAGCAACTCCGGCATGTGATGCCGGGAGACACCATGAACGCCCACCAGAACGATACCCCCATTCTCCGCGCGGAACACTTCATCAAATACCTCACCGGCCGCAAGATCCTCGACGACTGCTCCATCAGCATGCGTCCGGGGGACGTCAAGGTTCTCATCGGACCTTCCGGCGCCGGCAAGAGCACCTTTCTGCAGTGCATCAACTGCCTGCTCGAACCCGATCAGGGCGAGATCTGGCTCGGCGATCACAGGGTCGACGTCAAGAACACGAAGGAACTCTGCGACCTCAGGCAGCGCGTCGGCATGATCTTTCAGGAGTTCAATCTGTTCGATCATCTCACCGCCGAAAACAACGTGGCCCTTGCCCTGCGCAAGGTGCGCGGCATGAGCCGCGCCGACGCCCTTGAACGCGCACATGCGGAACTTGCCCGCGTGGGCCTCGGCGACAAGGCGAAGCTCTATCCCGCACAGCTCTCCGGCGGCCAGAAGCAGCGCGTGGCCATCGCCCGCGCCCTCGCCATGGATCCCACCATCCTGCTTCTCGACGAACCGACCTCCGCCCTCGATCCCGAACTCGTGGGCGAAGTGCTCACCGTCATACGCGATCTCGCCGCCCACGGCATGCCCATGATCATGGTCACCCATCAGATGGAGTTCGCCCGTGCCGTTGCCACGGAAATTCTGTTCATGGAAGCCGGAAAGGTCATTGAACAGGGGTCTCCCGAAGAACTTCTCGCGCCCGGTGCCCAGACCCGTACCCAGAACTTCTGCACCAGACTCCACGACCTGTGCGGAGAAAGCGTCCCGGAAGAACAGGAACGGAACTAGCCATGCTCGATGTCATCGATCTGAACTTCCTCTCCGGCCGCGTCATGCCCTATCTGAACCGCGGTCTCATGATGAGTCTTCAGCTCATCATTCCCGCCTCCCTGATCGGCGGCGCCATCGGCGTGATCATGGGCGTCTTGCGCGTGTTCGGCACGCCGAAGGTACGCCGCTGCACCGACGCCTTCGTCGCCGTGGTGCGCGGCGTCCCGCTTACCGTGCAGCTCATGATCCTCTATTTCGGCCTGCCCAGTCTGCCCGGTCTGAAGATCTATCTTTCCCCCTACGCGGCCGCGCTGCTCGGATTCATCATCTGCACGGCCTCCTATCAGTCCGAATACGTGCGCGGTGCGCTGCTCTCCATCCGCCAGGGACAGATCAAGGCCGCCCAGGCCCTCGGCATGTCCCGCTGGCAGACCATCTGGTCCGTCATCGTGCCCCAGGCCGTCCGCCGCGCCCTGCCCGGCTGCGGCAATGAAATCATCTATCTCATCAAATATTCCTCGCTGGCCTACATCGTCACCTGCATCGAGCTTACCGGCGAAGCCAAGGTCCTCGTTTCCCGCACCTTCCGTCCCACCGAAGTCTATCTCGTGGCGGCATGCTACTATCTGGTCATGGTCAGCGCGGCCACATGGCTGCTGGCCAGACTCGAAAAAAAGCTGGCCATTCCCGGCTTCGGCACGCAGAAATAGACCTCCGTCCGGAGCCTTTTCCCCGTTCCGGACGTGCCCGTGACCTCCCCGCGCCGGCAGACGCCGTCAACTTCTACCCGAAAGACGTATGACCTCACTCGACCATATCCGCAATTTCTGCATCATCGCCCATATCGACCACGGCAAGTCCACCCTTGCCGACCGCATCCTGGAATACACCGGCGTGGTAAGCGCCCGTGAAGCCCGCGATCAGTACCTCGACAAAATGGATCTGGAACGCGAACGGGGCATCACCATCAAGGCGCAGACCGTGCGCATTCCCTATACCGACAAGGACGGCACGAACTATGTGCTGAACCTCATCGACACCCCCGGTCACGTGGACTTCGGCTATGAAGTGTCGCGCTCCCTCGCCGCCTGCGACGGCGCCCTGCTCGTGGTGGACGCCACCCAGGGCGTGGAGGCGCAGACCGTGGCCAACGCCATGATGGCCATGAACGCGAACCTCGACATCATCCCGCTCATCAACAAGATAGACCTTCCCGC
>USNI01000229.1 GCA_900555975.1 uncultured Desulfovibrio sp.
AAGAGGAACCACCGGCTATGCCGGTGGGGCCCCATTATTTTGTGCTTTCAGAACAGTACCGGAGCCGGTTTCGTGCCGGTTCGACAGGAGCAACGTTGCGAACCTGCTCTGCAGACCGGCGCTGAAGCGGTCTGCCGCTGCCTCTTGTCTGCGCGTGCTGTGGGATGCCCGCACTGTGTTCATGCCGCCGCTCTTTTCATGCGCCGGCGAGAGAGCGGAACTGCGAGAGAGGATAAATCACTATATATCATTTAAATATAACATATAATGTTAATTTTCAGTCTGAAAAAGTCTGCTATTCTTGTTCCTTCAATAATTCTCATGAATCAGGCGGAATAGCATGACCAGGCAAAGCATAGTCACCCTCGCGGCCGGAAACATTGCGCGCAGGCGCAAGGCCGCCGGACTTACGCAGGCACAGGTCGCGGAGCGTCTCTCAGTGGAGAAGGAGAGCATATCCCGCATGGAAAGCGGGAAAATCGTGCTCACTCTCGAGAGGCTTCAGCAGTTCGCCGATCTTTATGCCTGCTCGGTTGTTGATCTTCTCAGGGACGATTCTCCGAATCTGCAGGCTCAGGCTCAGGCCGTCGCCGACATGCTTCTTCCTCTGACGGAGGAGGAGAGGGAAGCCGTCGTACGCTTTGTCGGCGAGGCCGTGCGTCTTTTTCGATCCAAAGCCCCGATGTGATCGGCATCGGGAAGGAGACGCCGTCTCCGTATGCACAAGGAGTGTGTCCTTTGAGCAAGTTTCGCATTCTCTGTCTCGGAAGTGATCGCATCGGCGACATGCTGGTCAGCACGCCGGTCATTCATCGGGTTCGGACGTTGTATCCGGACGCGGTTCTCGATGTGATCGTCAGCCCTCTGGGGGCCGTGGCGCTGGAAGGCAATCCGGATGTGGATCATGTGTTCGTGTACGACAAGAAGTCCGTGCGGACATGGTTTTCCCTTCTGCCCCGACTGCTGGAGCCGCATGACCTTGTGGTGAGCTTCAATGCAAAGTCGAAGACGCTGCGCATGCTGACTTTGCTGGCCAGAGGCCGGAGAAAGGGCGCGCTGAATACGGGCAGACTTGCGCCGTGGAGCGGTTCTCCTGAGGACGGTGAGCATTATTCCGGCGTCATGCTGAGGGAACTTGAGGCGGCATTCGATCTGCCCCATGACGAACATCCGGATATCAGCATTCGCTTCGCCCTGCCGGAAAAGGTGGAGGCCGCCGTTCGGGCGACGTATCCGCCGGCGCCCGGTCTGCGGCGCGTGGGCATCTTCATCGGCAACATCAAGAAAACGGGACTGCGCTGGCCCATTGAAAAGTTTGTGGAGCTGACGCGCGTTCTGCTGGAGAAGAACGACGATGTGGATGTCTGGATCGTGGCGGGGGAAAGTGACGTGCCTCTGCTGGAGGCCTATCGCGGCATGGAGCATCCTCGGCTGCATCAGTTCATCGGGCAGAAGTCTCTGCAGCATACGGCGGCTTTTCTGAAGACCTGCAACGCCTTTGTCACCTGCACCTCCTCGCCGCAGCATCTGGCGGGCGCAATGAAGGTTCCCACGGTTTCCATCACTTATCCGTGGTCGGAAACGCTCTGGACGCCTCGCGGGCCGCTGAATTTTTCCGCCGTTTCCAAGGTGAATGACGACGTAAGAGACATACCTGTGAAGGAAGTCTATGAAACGCTGAACAAAACCATGCAGGGAACACTGGCTCCCTGGACGGAGAACGGGAGCACAGACAAATAAGCGTTTTCTGCCGGATGACGGCGGATGTTGCATGATGCGAAAAGGGCGGAGAAGTGAGCACTTCCCCGCCCTTTTTCATGGTGTGTCAGATAAGGCTTCAGATTCTGTCGCAGACGGCCTTGCCCATCTCGGTGGTGGACACGGCCGTGACTCCGGCTTCGGCAATGTCGCCGGTGCGGATGCCCGCCTCAAGCACGGCGGTAACGGCGTTGTCGATGGCGGCGGCTTCCTTTTCAAGGCCGAAGCTGTAGCGCAGCATCATGGAAACGGACATGATGGTGGCGAGCGGATTGGCGATGTTCTTGCCCGCGATGTCGGGAGCGGAGCCGTGGCTGGGTTCGTAGAGGCCGAAGGAACCGTCGGCGAGGCTTGCGGAAGGCAGCATGCCGAGAGAGCCGGTGATCATGCTGGCTTCATCGGAGAGAATGTCGCCGAACATGTTCTCAGTAACCACCACGTCGAACTGGCCGGGGTCTTTCACGAGCTGCATGGCGCAGTTGTCCACCAGCACATCCTCGTACTGCACGTCGGGATACTCCTCCGCCAGCCGGTGCATGACGGAGCGCCACAGGCGGGAGGTTTCCAGCACATTGGCCTTGTCCACACTGGACACCTTCTTGCGGCGGAGGCTGGCCAGCTCAAAGGCCCGGCGGCCGATGCGCTCAATCTCCTGCTCGGAATAGGCCATCCGGTCGGCGCACTCCACGCCCCGGTCAGGGGTGTCGTACCGCTCCCGCTGGCCGAAGTAGATGCCGCCGGTCAGCTCCCGCACCATCATCAGGTCAATGCCCTTCTCCGCGGTCTCCCTTTTCAGAGGACAGGCGTCCGCCATAGCGGGGCGCAGGGCGGCGGGGCGCAGATTGGCATACAGGCCCAGATCCTTTCGGATGGCCAGCAGGGCGGTCTCGGGCCGCTGCTCGGCGGGCTTGTCGGAGCCCCACTTGGGGCCGCCCACAGCGCCCAGCAGCACCGCGTCGCAGGCCCGACACTTCTCGGCGGTGCCGTCGGGATAGCTCTTCCCCACCGCGTCGGTGGCGCAGCCGCCCAGCAGCACC
>USNI01000230.1 GCA_900555975.1 uncultured Desulfovibrio sp.
GGGTCCAGTACTTGTGGCCGGAGTGACGGTAGGGCAGTTCGAAGTTTACCAGACGGGCGCCTGCACGGAGAGCCTGAGCATGGCCGGCGCCGGCGTTGGCGGGGCTGTTGGCGGTGTTGAACATGGTGGAGGGGGTGGACATCGGCGTATAGAGACGGCTGGCCGTACCGCTGGCCATCATGACGCAGCGGCTCTGCACCAGAACGAACGACGGTTCGGAACGGCTGTTGTCCAGCGCCAGCGCGCCCAGGGCACGGGTTCCGTCATGCAGCAGCTCGAGCACCGCATGATGGTTGAGTATGGTCACGCCGAGGGAACGGGCCTTCTGCGTGAGCACGGCCTTCTGATTATGTCCGTCGTACTTCAGCCAGATGCGGGGACGTCCGGGGAAGGCATGTCCGCGGAACACGAATTCGTTGTCATAGGGCTTCATGTTGATGCCCCATTCATGCCACTTGCGCACGATGGAGGCGGACATCTTCATGAACTGATAGGTGAGCAGGGGATCGTAGCAGCTGCCGATCTGGCTTTCCATGAGTTCCTGGAAGATGACGTCGAGATTGTCTCCGTGCACTTCGGGCAGATAGCAGAAGAAGTGGTCGCAGCCACCGCCGCCGGAGCCGCTGCGTCTAGTGTCGGCCTTTTCCAGAACAACGACACGGGTTCCCTGTTCGGCCGCCGCTATGGCCGCCATGAGTCCGCCGATACCACCGCCGATGACGACGAGATCCGTTTCTATGGTTTTGCTGATGGGAAGCATGTCAGTCTCCTGCTTTACCGTTCAGGGTCGCGGTATCTGTGGTCGTGATGATGTAGTTGAGCGGGAAGCGAAGATCCATGGCCTTTCTCGGACAGTCCAGAACGCAGGCGTTGCAGTGCCAGCACTCTCTGGGATAGCGCACCACGGGCACGGTTTTGGGCTGATGATCAATGTCGAAGACTTCGCACGGACAGATCTGAACGCACAGTCCGCAGCCGATACATTTTTCCTTGTCAATAACCGGAGGCATGAAAACTCCTTGGCCCGTCTTTTGATCGACGGGCTTTCGATGAACGGGGGTGATGGTTCCTGATCAGGAGGAGCGCGTTATTTGAATACGGCGGGCAGCCAGAGCGCCGTCTGCGGAATGAAGTAGACGATGGCCACGAGTACGGTCATGGCTATGGCAAAGGGAACGGCGGCACGGAACATGATGTTCAGCGGGACTTTTGCCAGTTCCTTGATGACGAAGAGATTCACGCCGAAGGGCGGGGTGATGGTTCCCATGTTAAGAAGGATGACCATGAGCACGCCGAACCAGACGAGGTTCCAGTCGTATACGGCGGCGATGGGCAGGAAGATGGGAACGCACACGAGAAGCAGCGGCAGGGCGGGCACGAAGCAGCCGAGCACGATCATGACGACCACGATGGCGAGCATGGTGAGGCCGCCGGACAGTTCCATGGCGGCGATGCTGGACGCCATGACGGTGGGAATGCGGCTCAGGGTCATGAAGTAGCTGAGCATGGATGCGCCGGTAAGCACGGCGAAGCACATGGCGATGAACTTGGCCGAATCATTGAGGGCGGCGATGAATTTCTTTACCGTCAGGCGCCGCATGCACAGGGAGACGAGGAAAGCGCCCACGGCGCCGATGCCGCCGCCTTCCGCCGGGGTGAATATGCCGCCGTAGATGCCGCCGATGACCAGAATGAACAGCACCAGAATGGGCAGGGTGAATCTGAGAGTGCGCATGCGCTCCTTCATGGGCACTTTGGCGATGGTGGGAGCAGCCGCAGGATTGAGCACGGCAATGATCCACACCGTGATGCAGAAGAGAATGGTGAGAATGATGCCGGGAATGGCACCGGCCATGAAGAGCTCGCTGACGGACTGTTCAGCAAGCACACCGTACATGATGAGGTTCGTGCTCGGAGGGATGAGCGAGCCGATGACGCCTGCGCAGGCCAGCGTACCGACGGCCAGTTTGTCGTCGTATTTGTTCGCGCGCATTTCGGGCAGGGCAATGGCGTTCATGGCTATGGAGCCGGAAAGATGGTCTCCGACCACGGCGCCGAAGGCTGCGCATGCGCAGACGCTTCCCTGGGCGAGACCGCCGCGGAAATGACCGATCCAGTTGCGCGCAAAGGAATAAAGATCCCGTCCGAGATCACCGTAGTAGCAGAAGTAGCCCATGAGCATGAAGAACATGAGCGGCACCCAGTGGTAGCTGCTGGAGCCTGTGAACATGACCTGGCCGTACATGACCATGGCGGGATTGAATCCGCGAATGGAGCAGGAGAAGACGAACCCTGCCGCCATGAGGGCAAAGGCCACGGGCATGCCGCAGATGAACATGAAGAGCATGACGCACAGGCCGATGATGCCGAGATTCACGGCTCCGAGGCCCGGAAAACGGTGCGTCGCCATATACCATGCGAAAAGAACGGGAATGATGCCGAAGAGAACGGCAAAGACTGCATGCCCCGTGCCCGTGCGGCGTGCGATGATGAACAGCCGGCACGTGTCGATGATGAAGGCTGCAAGCAGAGTGCAGAATCCGAAGCATACGAACCACACGAAGGGATTGATGGGCAGTCCCAGCTGATGCGTGATGGTGGTCGTGGTCGAGGCCATTCTGGCCGTTGCCCAGATGCACACGCAGCAGATGGCGATATTCCAGATGGACGTGGAACACTCGAGCGTGGTTCTGTTCTGGGGCTTCAGCGTTTCCGTGAAGATGTCCATGGTGACATGACTCTTGCGGCACTGGGCATAGGCGATGCCCGAAAAGACCACGAGAGGCAT
>USNI01000231.1 GCA_900555975.1 uncultured Desulfovibrio sp.
CCGCCCGGGTAAACGCATTGATGAGACTCCTCTGTCTCTGCCTCATGCGCTCGCTTCGACGGCGGAACTCGGTAATGTCCTTCATGGTGACCACGGCGCCGCGGATGCTGTTGCGAACGCTTTCTTCCCCGACGTCCATAAACGGAAACAGCGTCACCCTGTACAGACGTGTTTCTCCATCGTGATCCAGATAGATCTCGCAGCTGTCTTCCTTGTTGTTGATGGCCACCTGCCGGATGCGGTCAAGAAGCATTTTTGCCGTATCCGTGGGGAAACAGGTAAAGAGCATCTGCTCGCTGACATCCTTCTCATCCTTGCCGAGTATGGCTGCCAGTGCTGGATTGCAGACACGTATCTGTCCCTTCACGTCGGCCATGAACAGACCGATATCCAGGGAAAGATTCACGCTGTCCAGCAGTTCCTTCTGTCTGGAAATAATCTGATTGAGTCTCTGAAGCTCGAAAGCCACCGCACGCTGCTGTCGGCCGAAGCCCATCCACCAGAGCAGTCCGCTCAGCAGCATAAAACTGAGCCAGCCCAGCACTGTGACGGCATAAACAGGCAGTTCGGATCGAAATACCATCCGGTTCACGACGTCTTCAGGCGTTTCGTGTACAAGGCTCCAGTTAAGACCGGGAAAAAACACGGACATGGAGTACACCATGCCACCGTTTTCGGAAACGCTTCTGCGCAGCCCGAACGGCATCTCGCCCTTCTTTGCCGTCAATACGCTGTTCAGCTCTCCTGTAACGGGCACAGGAGCCGGAACCTGCATCTTCTCCCACGCGTCTCCCTTCTGCTGCACCATGGCTGCCGTGGACATGTCGTTCTGTTTCGGTCTAGCAATGAACTGCGTCACCTTGCTGAGCACGGGCGTGGACGACATGAACACCGCCACACATGTATCGGGAGAATCCAGATCATACACAGGCTCAAACACATCAAGCACAAGTCCGTTGGAAGCTCCCCTTACGGGAAGGAACACCGTCTTGCCGGTTTTCATGGTTTCGAGTGCCGCCTGCGTCTGCTCCTTGGTCAGCGGAGAAGGCGTGCTGAAGGCTGAAAGTATGGTCTGTCCGTTTCTGTTGACGAGGCGGGCATCAAGCAGTCCGTTATAGTTCATGAACTCCAGAAGAATCCGGCGTATGACGGGTACTTCCTCGGAAAGAACAGCCGCAGGTCCGGGCAGATCTTCCGTCTGTTCGGCACTGTTGATGACACCGGCGATATGACTGTCCAGCCCGAAAAGATCCCCGGAAAACAGTCTGTAGGTTTCCGATTCGCTCACCCGGAGACGGAGCTTCTTCATGTCCGTATTCCAGATATTGACGGCCTGACTTGCGCCGTCGAGCCAGGATGTTACGTTCTGCTCAAAGCGGGTCATGACGTCAAGACGACGACTCTCGAGCTGAGAAAAGCAGACAAAGAGGGCAATTCCCCCCGAAACAATCGCAAGACACACTGCTGCCAGCAAAGATGACTTTTTGGAAAAGCCAGAATAGCTGACTTTTTCACGGCTGTTCATCGTTCTCCTCCATCCTTCGGGGGGATGATGCATAAATGACTCGTCAGGCTGCTGCGTCAACGACGAGGCCTGACATGAACCCAGCGATGCTTCTCATTCACGGAAAACTGAGGCACATAGTTTCGTATTCTTTCCATGGGACGCACGGCATCGGACAAGTTGTCCAGAATATGGACTTCATCACCGTCATAGACGGCAAGAACGGCATGGCCTATATTGCGGATGGTTTCCCTCACAACTACAATGCGCATACGGTCGGCAGGTATTCCAAGCGCTTTAAGCGTGTAGAACTTGACAATGCAGTAATCTTCACAGTCGCCGGAACGTGCCAGAAATTCATAGGGAGCCGCCCAGTAATCCTGCTTTCCGTAGACCTCCTGATCCGTGCGGTACGGCCAGAGGTTCCAGAACCTGTTGACAATATTGAGCTGTTCCAGAAAAGGTTTGCCCGCCGCCTTGTCCTTCAGATCTTTCCAGAGCGTGGAGGCATTGAACCGCTTTTCGTCAAAAAAAATCGGCTTTTCCCGATTCCTTTCCATGACAGAAAGCCAGTTCTGCTGTTTTTTGAGATCCATCTGGAACTCAACGGTACCAAACAGACGCGGCCCGGCCAGCGCGGAAGCAGCGGTCAGGAGAACTGCAGCAGTCGTGCCTGCTGCACACAGCGTCAGGACGAGCACGCGCCCGGCATGGACAATACGGGCTACGATACCCATGGGTTATTCAGAACTCCGCCTTCATTCATTATCCCTCGTTATCCCTCGAAGAATCCCTTCCCCGCAGAGCCTCTCCGCACCGGGACCGGAAGATGACCCCCTCCTCCGATCCCGGCCGATGGCATTCGCTACTCGGGCATGGTCAGATGATCCAGCGGTTCGTGATCGTTCGGAGTAACCTTAAGTCTTTCCGGACTGATGTTGAATGTGGGCAGAAGATCGCCGGCAAGCGCCTTCATGCGATACGCGGCAATGAGCGTATTGCCGAGCGCCGTTGCCGCCTGAGTGGAAGAGTTGAAAAGTTCGTTTTCAGCGTCAAGCACGTCAAGCAGGCTGCGCTCTCCCATGATGAACTGCTCTTCATAAGCATTGCGCGTGGTCTTGTTGTACTCGATGGCCTCACGATAAAACTCAAGCTGCTTCTGTGCGGAAAGATACTCCGTCCAGCTTTCCTCGACATTGAGCTTGAGGTCATCCATATAGTCGTAAAGAACCCTGCGGCTCTGACGAATACGGGCGGCAGCGGCCTTGCTTTCGGC
>USNI01000232.1 GCA_900555975.1 uncultured Desulfovibrio sp.
ACATGGTTCGTCCATGTCGGCAAAGGCGGCCTGCGTGGCGGCGTCGGGCGTGAGGCGCACGGAGGAGAGGCTGTCCATGAGCGAGTGCAGGCGCTGCTGTCTTTCACGGAACACGGCCCACTGGTTGTCGTCGACCAGACCGATGTCGCGGCCGCGCGGAGTGAGGCGGGAGGCGGCGTTGTCTTCGCGCAGCAGCAGACGGTATTCCGCCCGGGAGGTGAACATGCGGAAAGGTTCGTTGGTGCCCTTGGTCACCAGCTCGTCCGCAAGCACGGCCATGTAGGCCTCGCTGCGGGAGGGCAGGAAGGGTTCGCGGCCTCTGATCTTCGCATCCATGTTGAGGGCGGCCCACAGGCCCTGAGCGGCGGCTTCCTCGTAGCCGGAGGTGCCGTTGATCTGTCCGGCCAGCCAAAGACCGTCGACCCTGCGGGTTTCAAAGGTGGGACGCAGCTGCACGGGGTTCACGTAATCGTATTCGATGGCGTAGCCCGGGCGCACGATTTTTGCTTCCTCAAGACCGCGGATGGAGTGGACCATCTTTTCCTGAATGTCCAGCGGCAGACTGGTGGAAATGCCGTTGGCATAGTATTCCTGCCGGCTCAGTCCTTCCGGCTCGATGAACACGTGATGGCGTTCCCGTTCGGGGAAGCGGGCGACCTTGTCCTCCACGGAAGGGCAGTAGCGTGCGCCCACGCCGGTGATGACGCCCGTGAAGAGCGGAGAGCGGTCCATGCCGGAGCGGATGATGTCGTGCGTGCGTTCGTTGGTCCAGGTGATGTAGCAGGGGACCTGCGGAAGCACAGGGCCGGGACCGCTGAAGCTGAATCCCTGCGGAGGTTCGTCGCCGTATTGCGCTTCCAGGGCATCGAAATCGATGCTGCTGGCGAGGAGGCGCGGCGTGGTGCCGGTTTTCAGGCGGCCGAGCGAGAGTCCGAGCGAGCGCAGCGATTCGGAGAGATGCATGGCCGCGGAGTCGCCGAAGCGGCCGGCGCTGTAGTGCACAAGGCCCACGTGCACGAGTCCGCAGAGGAATGTGCCCGTGGTGAGCAGCACATGATCGGCGGAAAATTCCTTGCCGAGCTGGGTACGTACGCCCGTCACCCTGCCGTTTTCCGCAAGAATGTCCGTGACCATGTCCTGCCAGATGGTGAGACCTTCCTGGGCGAACAGGTCGCGCTTGGCGGCGGCAAGGTAGGTTTCGCGGTCGATCTGGGCGCGACGTGCCCTTACGGCCGGTCCCTTGCTGGCATTGAGTATGCGGAACTGAATGCCGGATTCATCGGCCCATCTGCCCATGCATCCGCCGAGGGCATCGATTTCACGCACCAGATGCCCTTTGGCCAGACCTCCTATGGCCGGATTGCAGGAAAGGGGCCCTATGCGGTCCACATTGCTGGTGATGACCAGAACTTCGTGACCCAGACGGGCGAGAGCCATGGCCGCTTCACAGCCGGCGTGACCGGCTCCGACGACGATGCAGGAATAATGTGTCATGGTATTGAGATGCGTTGAAGTAAGGGACTGTTCCGGAAAGGGGAAAAAGAAAAATACAACAGTGCGGCAGGCGGAGCGCGGCATGACGCGCTTCAGGACGATGCTGCCATGACGCAGGTCCCGGTATGCCATGAGGCCGCTCTGCCGGAACGGACCGGGAGGCGGCCTCATGATGCACGGGAATGCGGGAAGGGCGGGGGATCGCTCTTTCGGAAGACTGACGATCAGACGGGTCTGCCGCGGTTCCTGAAGAGCGGCCTTCCGGACGCCGCATCAGTTTTCGTAGAACGAGCGCAGCGTCTGACTTCTCACCGGATGGCGGAGCTTGCGCAGGGCCTTGGCTTCGATCTGACGGATACGCTCTCTTGTTACGTTAAATTCTTTTCCAACCTCTTCCAGTGTTCTTGGATGTCCGTCTTCCAGACCAAAACGAAGTACGATTACCTGACGTTCTCTCTCTTTCAGATCTCCTAAAAGTGCATCAATGTGTTCCCTTAACATAACAGACTCTACATTTCCCTCAGGAGTCACTACATTGCTGTCAGCAACAAAATCACCAAGGTTGGAATCATCTTCCTCACCGATAGGTGTCTCCAGGGAAGCTGGCTCTCTGGCGATCTGCATGATCTCCATAACCTTATCCTCTGTCATATCAAGTGCCTCTGCCAGTTCTGCAACAGATGGCTCATAGCCCAGTTCCAGTGTCAGCTTACGCTGCATCTTTGACATCTTATTAATGGTCTCTACCATATGCACTGGTACACGGATCGTTCTTGCCTGATCAGCTAACGCTCTGGTCACTGACTGACGGATCCACCATGTTGCATATGTACTTAACTTATAGCCTTTTGTATAATCAAACTTTTCAACGCCCTTGATCAGTCCCAGGTTTCCTTCCTGGACCAGATCCAGAAAGCTCATTCCACGGCCTGTATAACGCTTTGCAATGCTGACAACCAGACGCAGGTTTGCCTCGATCAGTCTTTCTTTGGCAGCTTCATCCCCATCTGCCTTGCGCTGTGCAAGCTCCAGTTCTTCGTCTGCTGTAAGAAGAGGTACTGTACCGATCTCTTTTAAATACATACGTACCGGATCTTCTGTTCCGATACCCTCTAAAAGATCTACGGCATCCAGATCGATATCCTCATCTTCCGCATCCTTCATAAAGCTGTCATCATCCAAGTCAAGATCAAGATCAATATCATCCAGGGCAGAATCTGCATTCAACATCGCTTCGTCCAGTACGGGAACTACGTCAATATTACGGTTC
>USNI01000233.1 GCA_900555975.1 uncultured Desulfovibrio sp.
GAATACGCCGAGAAGAAGAATGAGCGCCTGGGATGGATCAAGCACGAAACTGATGGGCAGCAGTATGACCATACCGACCATGGGACCGAGACCGGGGAGAATCCCTACGATGATGCCGACCAGTGTGCCGGCAAAGAGCACGGCAAGGGTCAGGGGCTGAAGAGAGGCCTGAAGTCCTGTCATGAGGTGGGAAAAATCAAACATGACTTCCTCCGAACAGGGAGAAGATGATAGGCTCGGGAAAATAGACTTCGAGCAGATAGACGAAGACGAACCATGTGAGGAAGGTTACGGCGATGGACACGGGCAGAGCGTATTTCTTCTGATCAAGGCCGAGCAGGGAGACAAACAGCAGCAGAAAGACGGACAGCTCGATGCCGACAAGATACATTCCCGGCAGAAAGAGCAGAAACATGACGAGCAGGAAGAAGGATTTTCTTCGGAAGCTCAGGGCACTCGCTATGGCGCGGGCGGAGAAGGCGCGGGCACGGATGAGGCGCACGACGGAGGGAAGAGAGACAAGAATGATGATGAAAAGACAGGAGAGGGGAAAGAGCAGGGGGGCCTCTCCACCAGGGAGCAGAGCCTTTTACCTGAATGAGCCACGGCGTGAGCAGCATGACGGCGGCACTTATCATCCCGAAGCAGAAGGCAGCGCGGTCGTGAGGCTTCAGTTCCATGGGACGTTTTTTTTCTGTGTTCATCGCAACTCCTGTGCGGATGTCGCCGGAAGAGTAACTTCCGGCGACGGGGGAAAGGCTGAAGACTAGCCGTTGAAGCCCTTCAGAAGAGATCTGTAGGTTTCCGTATCCTTATTGAATCGTTCCTGAGCTTCCTGCATGGTACCGGCTTCAGGTACTACCCCCATTTTGTTCATGAGTTCGAGCATATGAGGCATGGTGAAGCACTTGACGAAGGCGGAGCGGAATTTTTCGGCGATGTTCTGAGGAGTGCCTTTGGGGGCGTAGAGTCCGGCCCAGACGGCGTAGGCTTCTCCGAAGCCTTGCTCGGAGGCGGTGGGGACATCGGGAAAGGCTGTGGAACGATCCGGCAGAAGCATGGCAATCAGCTTCACATCGCCTTTTTCCACATAGTCCGTGAAGGGCGCCGCTGCTCCTGTCATGACGTCGGCGCTGTCCTGAAGCAGTACGAGGGGGTTGAGATCCTGAATATGAACGATGTTCCAGTTGAATCCGCCTTCTTTGGAGATGTTCTGGGTGATGAGATAGCGCACGTCACCTATGCCGCCGCAGCCGAGGCGTACTTTATTAGTTTTGGCGTAGTCGGCAAGTTCCCTGAGGTTGGAGTAGGGAGCCGAAGCCTTGGCTGCGAGCACCGTGGAGTTGTAGTAAAGCACGCTCAGCGGGAAAAGGTCGGAGCTCTCATAGGGAGTGTTTCCGAGCAGTACCTGCGTGACAGTAGGGCCGACGGGAGAGATGCCGAAGGTGTAGCCGTCCGGCCTTGCTCGAACCATCTCGTTGGTTCCGATGACACCGGCGCCGCCGGTTTTGTTGAAAATCTTGACCGGCACGCCCAGCTCCTTCTGAAGATCGGGGAGCATGGCGGTGACAAGGGTTGTCGCGGTATCTCCGGCTGGAGCCCAGGAATGATAATTTGAATGGGTTTTCTCGGCCACGTGGCGGCGTCGGCCTGATGTGCAGCGGGAAAAGCAGACATGCGCCGGCGCAGAGGGTCACGAACGATTTACAAAGTATGGAAAAAGCGGACATGGAAAGCTCCTTTGTTGGAACGGGTTGGGTAATCTCGTCTTTAGAAATGCAGGGACCGGGAGAAAATTCTGCGGGATTTCTGTCCCGGCTTGCGCTGGCCTTCTGATTTGCCTGACGCTTCAGTCGGCTTCTCCGCTGTTTTCCACAGAATTTTCCGTGGACTGCAGAGTCTGCCAGGTGCGCCAGGGACCTTCGGGACAGGCTTCCATGAAGGGGCGTTTTCGGCTCAGGTCTCTGTCTTGAAGGGCAGGATGGTCTGCGGTATAGCGATAGGCCCTGTGCACGGCATTGGTCGTGTCTGCCCGGGTCTCCGTTTTATCCGTCAGAACGGATCTGCATCCGAGACGGGTGGCCGGGTTGATGAATTCCCATGCGATTTCTCCGCCGCCTGGCACGCTTCCGCACGCTGCGGGGACATCGGTATTTTCTTCGGAAAGAGAGCTTTTACGATCCGGGACGACTTCAATGAAGTGTCCGTGCTCCGTGGCGCAGGCCAGCACGTTGCCGTTGGGGAGCATCTGAACACTGCTCTGAATGGGAGATGAGAAACTGTTGGGCGATGGGGATGTCCACTGCCAGGTGATGGCATTGCATTTTCTGTCCAGCTCAACGATTCTGGAACGATTGCCAAGCGGATGCATCCAGCCGTTATCGAAGAGCAGTACCTTGCCGTTCCCCAGCCATGTCGCGCAGTGGGGACCAAAAAATTCCTGATCTCCGGGATCGAGGAAGGAAGGATTGCTCCCCCGGCCATAGGCAGCGGGATTGCCGAAGCGATAGGTGATTTTTCCTGTCGCCTTGTCCACAAACAGGATTTCTCCGAAACTGCGTGAGCAGAGCAGAATTTCGTTGTGTTCCGGCACATCATCCACGTTGTTGATGTGTGCCCAGTCAAAAAATCCCTGCATGTAATATTTGTTGCCCACAACGTAATTGATGTTCAGTTCATCGGGACCTTCTCCGGCATGATCCCACATGTCCCATGTCCAGACAACATGTCCTTCCGGAGACACTTCTTCA
>USNI01000234.1 GCA_900555975.1 uncultured Desulfovibrio sp.
TCGCAGGCTAGATGGAAGACAACATGAAGACACATGAACAGCGTGCCGATGATGATGGCGAGGTAGGGATAAAACATGGGCAGCTGCAGAGCAGAGCTTTTCTGAAGAAAGGAAATGGGAATGACCGCATACCCGTATTTGAGAAGACAGAAGCAGAATATCAGTATGAGAATATCGGATACGAGCGTCGCGGCTCGGATGAAGCGTTCGGGCAGGGCGTTCACATAAAGATCGAAGCGCAGGAACTGCCCTTTTTTCAGGGCGGAGCTGGCGGCGAGAAAAGCGCACCATATCATGGAATAGCGTGCCAGCTCGTCGGTCCAGAGAAAGGGCGTCAGGCCGTCGATATATCGGGTGACGATGGCCAGCACCATGCAGCCGAGCACGACGAAGCCCAGTATGACGCAGGCGATGTCGCAGAGCTTTTCCGCAGCAGCACTGAGAAGTCCCAGATATTTTTCTAGCAGACGCATGGGAAGAGGGCATTGGGGGTGAGACATGAGGCCTCCAGAGGAAAAATCAGAGCAGTGGAGCCGGCTTCCCGCCGGCTCCCGAAAAATTACTTGTTGCGGATTTCTTCCACGATCTTGAGAACTTCAGGATCAATGCTGTACTTGGGATCGTTGACGATGGAAGGCCACAGAGCCTTGGCCTTGTCCTGCCATGCCTTGAGGTCGTCGCCCTGAGGCTGAATGACCTTGACGCCGACCTTTTCCAGTTCGTCGTACACGCTCTTCACGCGTTCGGCATACAGCTTGTCCTTGAGCAGTTCGGCGTTCCTGCCGGCTTCGAGCACGATCTTGTACAGATCGGAATCCACGCCGCCGAGCTTGGCCACGGCGGCTTCGCTGATGAGCTTGACCTGAGAGATGTAGGACAGGTTGATGATGGTGGCGTTCTTGACCACTTCGGTGAGCTTCTGGTCATAGGCGCCGATGGGATGCACGTAGATGCCGTCCACGACCTTCTGGCTCAGGCTGGAATACAGTTCGCTGTAGGCCATGGGCGTGGGCGCCGCACCCCAGGACTGGAACAGAGCCACTTCGATGGGAGAACCGGTGGTACGGAACTTGAAGTTCCTGGCGTCCTCGGGACGGACGATGGGCTTGCCGTTGTAGAAGATGGCGCG
The DNA here is from genome assembly GCA_900555975.1 of uncultured Desulfovibrio sp. Lineage (GTDB taxonomy): Bacteria > Desulfobacterota > Desulfovibrionia > Desulfovibrionales > Desulfovibrionaceae > Mailhella. Next base: position 1,130 of record USNI01000234.1, read on the forward strand.
GGCGGCGCCCCCCGCCACGTCGAACATGATGGGGCGCAGCTTGAGATCGGCGTAGATTTTCTTGGCCACCATGTCGCGCACGGGGCTCTGCCAGACGCGGCGGAGCTGTTCGGGAGAGTTCACGATGCCGGGCAGGTCGGTGAAGTTCATGGCCGGGGTGAACTCGGCAAGGTTGCCTGCGGCGATGAAGGAGATGTCCAGTGCGCCGGCCAGCAGCGAGGGCAGACACTGCTTGTCGGATCCCAGCTGTGCGCCGGGGAAGTATTCCACCTTGATGCGACCGTTGCTGCGTTCCTCCACTTCCTTGATGAAGGCGAGATTGCCCTGGTCCTCAACGGAACCGGTCGGCTCGTCCGCAGCGAAGCGCAGGGTGATGGGACTCTGCGCGGCGGACGCGACGGAAACGGAACCGGTCATGACCAGAATGGCCGCAAGGAGGAGACCGCTGAGCTTGTTCATGATGACCTCTCACAGTTACAGGTTGAAGTGGAGTCCTCCCTCCCGGAGAACCCGAAAAACATTCCCCTATCCGGACGGATCTGAGCTTGTTTTTCGTTAAAGTTATAATGCCGAAAAATAAAATATGTCAAATTAATAATTTTTTTGCTTGGATGGCCCATTTTTGCTTGATTTTATCATAAGGGTTGATTTATCGTAAAATAGATGGGCAGCGATGACTGGTACGCTCCGGCATACGGGAGTGGCGCTTTATTCGAAGGCGTCTGCTTCTGTTCCCTGCAGAGTTTGACTCCAGGGTCCTCAGGGGCTAGTTTTTCATGCCTGTAATGAGAGTTGACAGGAGGATCTCAGCATGGGGCTTGATGAAGGCCATCGACATACTGCCACATTGAAAGACATTGCGGCCATGGCCGAAGTTTCCAGCATGACGGTTTCCAATTTCATCAATGGCAAATTTCATACCATGAGTGCGGAAACTCGTGAAAAAATTGACAAAATATTGCAGAAGTATCCTTATCGGCCGCACGGCAGCGCGCGCAATCTCAGACTTTCCCGGTATTTTTCCATAGGACTCATCGTTGTCGATGATTCTCCCTATTTTCTGACCCGACAGGTCATCGGCAGCATCGTGGCAGGACTTGCCAGGCAGCTGAACGACAACGGCTATTCCCTGACCGTGCAGAGCCCTCGGCCATGGGCAACTCTCCCGTGCTGCTGCATCAGCTTACCGATGCCCTCTGCGTCATTGCCGCGGCCACGGTGGAACAGAGCGACAGCATCGTGGATTTTTTTGCCGCGCAGGGACAGCCGCTGGCTCTGCTGCAGATGGAACTGCCCGTTCCACGAAAGGACGTGTGCACGCTGCGCATGAACGAGTATGACGGCAGTCTGGAAATGGCCAGAAAGTTCATAGCCCGGGGCGCGCGCATGCTCATGATCATGCCTGCCGTTTCCTGGCCTTCCCTGCGTGCCAGAATCCGAGGTCTTGAGGCTGCCGTGATTGAGAGTGCCGGAGCCTGTTCTCTTGAGCTTCTTTCCGTTCCCGAAGACTATGAGGGCGCGCTTGCCAGAATTCAGGAACGTATTGATGCTCCGGGCATGCCCGACGCCATCATAGCCTCGAACAATCAGCTGGCGTTCATCTCCTCGCAGCTGC
>USNI01000235.1 GCA_900555975.1 uncultured Desulfovibrio sp.
CCCGCGGCCGTCGCTTCTCCGTCCTCATCGCCGCGGAACCGGACGATGCCCTGCCGCATGAGGCTGTCCAGCTCCCGGACAAGCGCGTTCATCTCGAACTCCCGCAGGAACGTGCGGGCATGCTGACGATCCAGCGGTTCCACGGAAAGCCGGTCGAGAGCCTCCGTGCAGCAGTCGGTATGAAGACGCGTCAGCTCCCGGTACAGGAACATGGCCTCCTCGTTGCCTTCGAGCTTCTTCCGGATGGACGGCGGCACCTCGGCCATGCGGTCGCGCACGTCCTCAAGACTGCGGAAGTCGCGGAACAGCTTTTCCGCCGTCTTCTCCCCTATGCCCTTCACGCCGGGCACGTTGTCGGACGCATCGCCGATAAGGGCCTGAACGTCCGGCCACTGGGAAGGCTCAAGTCCGGTCTCCTCGCGGAAGGAGTCGAGAGTGACGAGTTTTTCCTCCCTGGATGCGGGATCCCACATCACCACCCCCGGCGCCAGGCACTGGCGCAGATCCTTGTCCATGCCGATGATGACCACGGGACGTTCCGGTCCGTACTTCGCGGCAAGGCTGGCGATGCAGTCGTCGGCCTCGCACCCTTCGGAAACGAGCACCTTCATGCCCAGCACGCGGACGAGTTCCTGAAGAGGTTCGATCTGCATGAGAAGCCCCTCCGGAACCGGAGGGCGATTGGCCTTGTAGGCGGGAAAAAGCTCATGCCGGAAATGCTTCCCGTGCCCGTCCATGATGAACACGAAATGCTCCGGACGTTCCTCGCGCAGCAGCTTGAGCAGCACGCGTCCCACGATGTGCAGCGCCCCCGTGGGAAATCCGTCGGATCGCGACATGCCGGAATTGGCAAAAAATCCCCGGAACAGAAAGGCGTTTCCGTCCATCACATAGAGGGGTTCTTCGGTAAGACCGAGGCGCTGCTTCAATGACATGGCTCTCTCCTGAAAAAATGTCTCCCGCATCCTAGCCCGATGCGCAGCCCCCCGCAAGAGGTCCCCGACGCCCCCGGCACACACGCTTCGCACGGCTCTGCCGCAGCGCTGCGGCAGAATCCACATCGCCTTCAAGGCTTGTCATCAGCGGGGAATTTTTATATCGTTGGCATTCCTTTAATGCAGGGAGTCCCGGGCAGGTCCGCCTGCCCGTCCATTTTCAGGTTTTTCCACTTTCAGCCTACCTGTCGGGGGTATGTATGACTTTCTTTTCTCTGGTAATCGTCTTCGCGTGCGCGGCCTTTGCGCTGTACTACGCCTTCAAGACGGCCAAAAACATCCTCGCCGCCTCCACCGGCAATGAGGATATGCAGCGCATCGCCGGCGCCATCCAGGAAGGCGCTCAGGCCTATCTGAAGCGCCAGTACCGCACCATCGCCATCGTGGGCGTGGTGGTTGCCGTTCTGCTGCTCTTCACCATGTCCTTCCTCACCGCTCTGGGCTTCGTGCTCGGCGCCGTCCTTTCCGGCCTGGCCGGCTTCATCGGCATGAACGTGTCCGTGCGCGCCAACGTGCGCACCGCCGCCGCTGCCGAAAAGGGCATGGTTCCCGCGCTGAACATCTCCTTCCAGTCCGGCGCCATCACCGGCATGCTGGTGGTCGGCCTCGGCCTGCTCGGCGTTTCCGTGTACTACGCCATCCTCGCCATCTTCGGCGTGGCCACCGAAGAAATCATGCAGGCCCTCGTGGCGCTGTCCTTCGGCGCCTCCCTCATCTCCATCTTCGCCCGTCTCGGCGGCGGCATCTTCACCAAGGCCGCCGACGTGGGCGCCGATCTGGTGGGCAAGGTGGAGGCCGGCATCCCCGAGGACGACCCCCGTAACCCCGCCACCATCGCCGACAACGTGGGCGACAACGTGGGCGACGTGGCCGGCATGGGCGCTGACCTGTATGAGTCCTACGTGGGCTCCATTCTGGCTACCTTCGCCTTGGGCGCCTCCGCCTACGCCGCCGATGGCCTGACCTGGAACGCCATGCTTCTGCCCCTCATCATCGCCGTGGTGGGCGTGGTGTGCTCCGTCATCGGCACCTTCCTGATCCGCACCAAGGAGAACGCCACCCAGAAGTCCCTGCTGGCTACTCTGCGCAAAGGCACCTACACCGCCGCCGTGCTGGCCGCCGTCATCGCCGCCCCCGTCACCTATTACATCATGGGCTCCTGGGGCCCTTACATCGCCATTCTGGCGGGTCTGGTGGCCGGCTGCGCCATCGGCTATTTTACCGAGTACTACACCTCCGACACCTATAAGCCCACCCAGGGCCTGGCCGACTCCACCGAGACCGGCGCCGCCACCACCATCATCGGCGGCATCTCCCTGGGCATGAAGTCCACCGCCGCCCCCATCGTCATCATCGGCGTGGCCATCATCGTCTCCTTCCTGGCCGCCGGCGGTTCCCTGACCACCAATGCGGCCAACTATGGCGAGCTTTTCTCCAAGGGCCTGTATGGCATCGGCATCGCCGCGGTGGGCATGCTGTCTACCCTGGGCATCACCCTGGCCACCGACGCCTACGGCCCCGTGGCCGACAACGCCGGCGGCATCGCCGAGATGAGCGGCCTGGGCGAGGAGGTGCGCAACCGCACCGACGCCCTGGACTCCCTGGGCAACACCACCGCCGCCACCGGCAAGGGCTTTGCCATCGGCTCCGCCGCCCTCACCGCCCTGGCCCTGCTGGTCAGCTATGTGGACGTGGTGAAGGTCAAGGTGGACACGCTGGATCTCTCCATCACTAACCCCGCC
>USNI01000236.1 GCA_900555975.1 uncultured Desulfovibrio sp.
CCGAGGGTGCTGGAAAGCGTCTGCTCGGCGAGCGCAGCTCCGGGAATGCCGGTCTTTTCCTGCTGAGAAGCAAAATTCTTGGTCACCACGCCCTGCTTCTGACTGTAAAGACGCGTCTGAATGCGGATGACGGCATCATACTTGCTCATACTCTGCTCGGTGAGCCACACACGCTCCACCACGCCGCCGACGATGTAGTCAGGCTGACCGGCCTGCGCCTGCGTCATGGAAGTGGCCAGAGACACCTGTGCTCCCTGGCGCGCCAGCTCGTCGGCCAGAGACTGACTTACCCATTCCGCCACGCTGGAACTGGGCTGGAAGGGACTTCCTTGCGGACGCCGATATCCAGACGACCGCGCTGATCCTCAAAGACGACCACGGCCACACGGGGCGCCGTAGCCACAGGCAGAGCGGAAGCGCCGGAGGCATTATACAGCAGACGGATGTTGTTCTGAGCCAGACAGCCGGTGAGCACGGTTGCGGCAAAAAGCAGCACCGCACAGAACGACAGGGAAAGACGACGGAAATGAATCATACCTCAACTCCTGAAAAAAGGATGTCCCACCTTAGCGTTTTTATTTCCGGGACGCAACGAGGCCGGAGCACATTCCTACAGCGCCATTCTCGCCTGATAGAGGCGTCCGCCTCTCAGAAGCTGCAGAAGTATCTGCCGTTTGAGAAAATCTCTGCGGAAGGAGTCCAGAAAGTCCCTGCTGCTTCCGATGGAACGTCCGGAGATGGCCGTGATGGTGTCGCCTTTTGCCAGTCCCAGCTGAGCGGCAGGAGAATCCTTTCTCACCTGCGTGACCACCGCACCGCCCTTGCCGTCCTTGACGGAAAGTCCCCAGCGGCGCAGCGCCAGCTTTTCCGCCGCGGCGTCGTCGAAGTCGGCCGTCTTCAGAGTAAAGGTACGTTCCGCACCGTCACGCCAGACCTTCAGCGTGACGGGAGCGTGAGGCTGATGATTGCGCAGCAGGGAAAGATACTTGTCCCGATCAGACACCTTGTTGCCGGACATTTCCAGAATGACGTCGCCGGGCCGCAGCCCTGCGTCGGAGGCCGGACCGCCCTTGAAGACTTCCGTGACGAGCAGTCCCTCTGCCGAAGGAAGGCGAAGATACCGTGCCGTACGGGGATCGACGTTCTGACCGATGAGGGCAAGCCAGGGCGTGCTGACATGCCCCTGATCAAGAATTTCATCCACCACCCGGCGCGCCTTGCTGATGGGTATGGCAAAGCCTATGCCCTGCGCCTTGTCGTAAATCGCGGTATTGATGCCGATCAGCTCGCCGAGGACGTTGAGCAGAGGACCGCCGCTGTTGCCGGGATTGATGGCGGCATCGGTCTGGATGAGATCGGTGAAGACGCCGTCCTCCGCCTCTATGGTACGGTCGAGCGCCGAAATCACGCCCGTGGTGACGGTATGGGAAAAACCAAAGGGATTGCCGATGGCGATGACGCTTTCACCCGGCATGAGATCGGTGGAATCCCCCATGGCCACGGAAGGCAGATTTCCGGCGCCCTTGAGCCGCAGCACCGCGATGTCGAAATCGGGTTCCGCACCGACGACATCCGCGGAAAAGGTGCGTCCGTCAAGCAGGCGGACGGAAATGGAGGATGCGCCGTTCACCACATGGGCGTTGGTGAGCACCAGGGAACGGCGGCTGTCGATGATGATGCCGGAACCTATGCTCTCGCTGTACAGATCCCGGCCGGGCATGTTGAAGAACAGATCGAACGGCGTCAGGTCACGGGAGGAACGGCGTTCAACCAGCGTGCTGGTAATGTTCACCACGGCAGGCGCCACGGCGTTCACGGCCTGAACCGCAGGAGTGACCCTGGCCTGCTGACGGGCGGTGAAGGAAGGTGCCGGAGCGGCATGACAGGACGGCGCGGAAACAAGACAGAAAAGAAGAAAACAGGAAAAAAAGACGCGGATGGTTGTATGTCTGTTCATGACGGAAGAACCTCCCGGATGGAGGAGGCATTATCCTCTTTCAAAAGGATGGAAAGGTGAAGAAACGCCGTCCGTACAGCGTGGAAGAGCTATTTTCCCGGGCCGGTTCTGTCGGGAGCGGGACGGCCGGGCTGCCTGTTCGACGGCGCGGACGGCCGCTGGACGGACGGCTGGGACGAAGGCTTTTTTCCCGGCAGAGGCGTTACGGAGGGCTTTGCCGGGACGGGCGAAGGCCGATGAACCTCAGGACCCGGCGCAGGCGCCGGACGAGACGCTTCCGGCCGGGGCGCGGGGGCGGGACGGGAAACGTCCGGCCGGGGAGAAGGAGCCGGTCTGGAAGGAACAGGGGCCGGTCTGACGTCCGGACGCGCGGGGCCTGGGCCATACTCGGCATGGGCAACGGGGCCGGGCTGAGGCGCAAGACAGCTGGTCAGAAGAAAAAGGCAGCCTGCTGCCAGCGGAAGAAAACGCATGGAACACCTCCTGATTCATCACGCTGATCGGCTGAAGGACATTGACGGAACCATCTTCCGGGCAGAAGCCCCCTTCGCAGATCTTTCAGCAAAGCCCCGTCGGACGGCTACCAGCGACAGGGCAAGAATTGCCGCCAGAGCGCATCAGTGCCAGCGCGGACCGGCAGGTCCTCCATGACGGGGCGGTGGCGGCGGAGCCGGTCTGCCGTGGGGATGATCATACCCCGGACCTCCATGATGCGGAGGAGGAACGACACAGCCGGAAAGCGCCATGAGCATACAGCAGAGCACGGCTGTCAC
>USNI01000237.1 GCA_900555975.1 uncultured Desulfovibrio sp.
TGCAGGGTCAGTCCGACCTCGCACGTTCTGGACGTGCTGAAGGCCGCCTGACAATCCTTCACCTGCTCTTTCAGCCCGGCGAGGGCGGCAGCGTTGAGTTCGGGATGGGAGAAGCCCCTGTCTCCGGAGAAACCGCAGCAGAAGATGCCGTCGGGAAGCACGACCTCACGGGAACAGAGCCTGGCCACGGCGAGGAGCTTGTCCGTAAGCCCCATGGCGCGCGTGGAGCAGGTGGCATGAACGGCGATGCGTCCGTATTTCTGCCGGAACTCGAGCCGTTCCGCAAGGAAGCGGAACGTGAACTCCACAGGTTCGAACAGGGCAAGACGGCTGTCCAGCGTCTTCCGCATTCTGGCGAGGCAGGGACTTGTGTCGCACATCACGCGCCAGCGTCCGTTCTCCGAGGCCTGCAGAAGGGCTTCGTCAAGGGCGGCGGCGCATTCGTCGGCCTGCTCCTTCATGCCCTTGGTCTCGAAGGCCTTGCCGCAGCAGAGCTTCTCCACGTCGCGGGGAATGACGGGTTCGTAGCCGGCCTTTTCCAGAAGACGCAGCGCCACGTCCATGAGCGGCTCCACGCGGCGGCCGGAATCCCCGGCATAGCCCATGCTGCGCACGGCGCAGGAAGGAAAGTAGACCACCTTTTCCCTGTGCCGCACCGGCGCAGGAACGGGCACGGCTTCCGCGCCGCACAGGCCGACCCCGGCAAGGTCCGGAAGCGTGAGTCCGAGGAGCTTTCCCGTCAGGCGTCCGCTTTTTTCCGCAAGATCGTGCCCCATGAGACGGTGCGCTCCGGCGGCGACGTTCAGACCGAGGGACAGGGCGCGCGTAACGGGAGCGATGTGATGCGCCACGAAGGACGCCGCCCTCTTCTCGCCGTCCCCGAGCGCCTCGTGGCGGAGATGACGCATGAAGCCCGCCACGTCGATGCCGAGCGGACAGCGCGTGGAGCAAAGCCCGTCCGTGGCGCAGAGATCCAGGCCCCCGGCGCGGAAGAAGCGCTTCCACTCCTCGGCCCGCGCGGTTTCGCCGGCCTTTTCCAGAGCCGCCACGGCGCGCAGGGCATAGATGCGCTGACGCGGACTGAGCGCCGTCTTCGCCGAGGGACAGACGGCCTCGCAGAAGCCGCAGTCCACGCACAGATCAATGCCCCGTCCCACGGCGCCCACGAACTTGAGTCCTTCCAGATGGCAGCGGGGAGCATCGTTGATCAGACAGCCGCGGTTCAGGATGTCCGCGGGATCAAGCAGACGCTTGACATCCTTCATGATGGCGTAAAGTTCGTCGCCCCACTCTCTGCGCACGAAGGAAGCCACGGCCCTGCCCGTGCCGTGTTCGGCCTTGAGGGAGCCGTCAAGGCTGAGAATGAGCGCGGCCGCGCGCTCGATGAAACGGCCGAGACGTTCCACTTCGGCAGGTTCGGAAAGACGGAGCGGCACGGTGCAGTGCAGATTGCCGTGCAGGGCGTGACCGTTCACGCCGCAGCGGTGAAATCCCAGATCCTGAAGGATCTCCACCAGACCGTGTCCGGCTTCGGGCAGCCGCTCCGGCGGCACGCAGTAATCCTCGACATAAGCGTACTCCGACGGCTGCCTTGTCCCGGCCATGGCGGGAAAGAGCGCGCGGCGTATGTCCCAGAGCCGTTCGCATGCCTCATGCTCCGTCACGAAGCCAAGCCGTGCGCGCGGATGAAAACTTTCAAGCATCGCTTCAAGTTTTTTCATGTCCGCGGCGAGGGATTCCTGATCCGTGGCCCGCGTTTCCACCAGAAGCGCGCAGTCGTCCGAGCTCTCTCCGCGCGGGCGGAACTCCTGCGGAAAGCCCGGCAGTCCGGCAAGTCCGCGCAGGGAGATGTCGTCCAGGAACTCGCCGGCATAGAGACCGCGGCAGGAACGCACGGCAAGCACGGCGTCCATGGCGTCCTGCATGGATGAATAGAGCATCATGGCCGTGCCGCGCGCGGGAAGCAGGGGCACGGTCTCCAGCGTGACGGAATAAATGAAGCCCAGCGTTCCCTCGGAGCCCACGAGCAGATGCGTGAGGATGTCCACGGGATCCTCGAAGTCCGTGAACGCGTTCAGGGCATAGCCGCAGGTGTTGCGTATGCGGAACTTGCGCCGCACCGTCCGGGCCGCCTCGTCGGAAGCGAGAAGGCGCCCGCGCAGCGAGCGGAGCTGCTCAAGCAGGGAAGCGTGGGAAATTCGGAAGGCGGCAAGGCCTGCGGGATCGTCGGTGTCCACGAAGGCGCCGTCGGCCAGCATGAACGCCATGCCTCTGAGCGAATGCCAGATGTTGTTCGCCACGGTGCAGCCGAGTCCGGCGGCATTGTTGGCGGTCATGCCGCCTATGGTGGCGGAGGCTATGGAGGAGGGATCGGAGGAGATGAAGCGTCCGTACGGCGCAAGGGCGGCATTGATCTGCGCCCCGGTCACGCCGCACCGGGCGCGCACGAGACGGCCGTCCTCAAGAACGTCGACGCCCTGCCATGCGGGGCCGCGGAAACGCACGGCGACGTCCTCGGCCACGCTCTGGCCGCTCAGGGAGGTTCCGGAACCTCGAAATGTCAGGGAAACGCCGCAGGATGCGGCACAGGAAAGAAGCTTCTTCAGCTCGTCGGCAGATGTGATGTCGACAACGGCGGACGCTTTCGGTTCGAAGGGTCCGGCGTCGACGGAAAGAATCCTCGCCGGAGCTTCCCCGGTATGCGTCTGCGACCAGGGCAGGAATTCC
>USNI01000238.1 GCA_900555975.1 uncultured Desulfovibrio sp.
CGTAGTTGGCCGTATCGAGGTAATTGCAGCCGCATTCGAGGCAGGCGTCCATGATGTGCAGATCCTGATAGGGCAGGGCGATGTTCATGACCAGATCAGGCTGCACGCGGCGGATGAGCGCCACAAGTTCCGGCACGTTGTCGGCGTCGACCTGAGCGGTTTCAATATCGCGGCCGCAGCGTTCCCTGACGCTTGCGGCAATGGCGTCGCATTTGGCCTTCGTACGGCTGGCGAGCACGATGTCGGTAAAAATTTCAGCGGCCTGCGCGCATTTGTGCGTGGCAACGGAGCTTACGCCGCCTGCGCCGATGATCAGTACCTTTGCCATGTTCTTGCTCCTTGCAGCATGAGGAATCCGGAGTCGGGAAAGCAGACTCTGAAATCCCCGGTGAAAAAGGGGAGAACGGGGTTCTCGGCCGGGATGGAAATGGGTTCTGCTCCGGAAAGGGTTTCTTTCCGAAGCATGCTATCGTTCGAAGTAGGTGTAGCCGCGCAGACCGTCTTCAAAGGCCTGCATGAGCTGGTAGCGCTGGGCGGGCGTGATGCGGTTCTCGCGCACGGCGCGTTCGGCGGACTTGCGTATGCCTACGAGCACGCGGTGCGGATCGTATTCCACATAGGCCAGGATGTCTGATACCGAGTCGCCGTCGATTTCTCGCACGAAGTCATAGCTGCCGTCTTCCTGAATGCGGACGGAGACCACATTGGTGTCGCCCAGCAGATTGTGCAGGTCGCCCAGCGTTTCCTGATAGGCGCCGACAAGGAAGGTGCCGAGATAGTATTCCTCGCCTTCTTTAAGAGGATGAAGCTCGAGGGTCGTCTTGAGTCCCTGCGGGTCGATGAAGTGGGAGATGCGTCCATCGCTGTCGCAGGTGAGGTCGGAAAGAATGCCCTGACGCTCGGGAAATTCCCCCAGACGGTGTATGGGCATGACCGGGAAAAGCTGATCAATGGCCCAGCTGTCGGGCAGGGACTGGAACACGCTGAAGTTGCAGTAGTAGATGTCCGCCAGCATGGAGTCGATTTCGTTCAGCTCCTTGGGGATGTACTTCACGCGGTTCTTCTCTTCGGAGAGTACGCGCATGATGGCCCAGAAGAAGCGTTCGGCGAGAGTTCTCTGCCGGAGCGTGACACGTCCGGTAATGAAGAGCTGACGCATCTCATCGTAGTAATAGATGGCGTCGTTGTAGGCTTCCTGGAGGTTGCGGGGATTGATGTTCTGCAGGGTTTCCTTCAGGTTGCGGACGGATTCGGGGGTGTCTTCGGGCAGTTCCTCGGGAAGGCTTCCGACTTCGATGAGACTCACGTCGAGCACGTTGAAGAGCAGGATGGAATAATACGCCACCGTGGCGCGTCCGGACTCGGTGACGATGTGCGGATGGGCGATGCCCTGGGCGTCGAGAATGGTCATGACGGCTTCCACCACGTCGGTGCAGTACTCCATCATGGTGTAGTTGCGGGAACTGACGTAGTTGGTATGGGAGCCGTCATAGTCCACGGCAAGGCCGCCGCCGAGGTCAAGATAGCCCATGGCCGCGCCTTCCTGCACGAGACTCGCGTAGATGCGCGTGGCTTCCATGACCGCGGAACGGATGTCGCGGATGTTGGGAACCTGGGAGCCGAGGTGATAGTGCATGAGCTTCAGGGTATCGAGCATGTCGTGTTCCTTGAGAATGTCCACGACATCCACGATCTGGGCGGAGGTGAGTCCGAAGGCCGAGCGTTCGCCGCCGGATTCCGACCAGTGACCGCTGGCCTTGGTGCTGAGCTTGACGCGCACGCCGATCTGAGGCCGTATGTTCATGCGTCTGGCCTCGTCGAGAATGACGTCGAGTTCGCCGGGCATTTCCAGCACGAAGATGACGTTGAAGCCCATGCTCAGGGCGTGCAGACCGAGATCGATGAATTCCTCGTCCTTGTAGCCGTTGCAGATGAGGCAGGCTTCCCGGCTCTTGAGCTGGCTTATGGCCGCGATGAGTTCGGCCTTGGAGCCGACTTCCAGACCGTGATGATAGGCGGCGCCGTACTGGGCGATCTTTTCCACGACCTGCTGCTGCTGGTTCACCTTGATGGGGAACACGCCGCGATAGTCACCCTTGTAGCCCAGTTCGCTGATGGCGGCCCGGAACGTCTGATGCAGAAGAGAGATCTGGGAATCGAGAATGTTCTCGATGCGGAGCAGTACAGGCAGATCATAGCCGCGATCCTTGAGTTCGTGGATGATCTCAAGCACGCTGACTTCCGGTCCTCCGTCGCGTCCGAACGGACGGATGACGACCTCACCTTTTGGTGAAATGTCGAAATATCCGGAACTCCAGTTGCGGATGCCGTACAGATCGACGGAATCCTCCACGGTCCACTTCTGCATAGATTTCTTTTTGGCCAACGATCCTGACTCCTTATGGGAATGAAAAAGAAGGGGGACGGAAGACCCCGGTATTGCCCTTTTTTCGGCTCAGGGGCATGATGAGGACAGGTACTTCTTCCTTAGAGAGTGCACCCCCCGTTGTCAAGGACTATCCGCGGAAACGGGCCTTCTGTAACGATATTGTCATATGCCTCCGCCCGACGGGAGAGTGTGATGTCGTCTCGTCCTCAGCGCTGGATCATGCACATGGACATGGATGCGTTTTTTGCGTCCGTGGAACAGCTCGACGACCCTTCTCTCCGGGGACGTCCCGTCGTGGTCGGCGGGGATCGCAGGGGCGTGGTGAGCACCT
>USNI01000239.1 GCA_900555975.1 uncultured Desulfovibrio sp.
CTCCGCTATCTGCCCGGCGCCGACATGGTCATGCTGTTCACGGTGGTGGCGCCGCTGCCGGAAAAGGGACGGGAAGCGCTGTACGCCGCACTGCTGGATGCCGACACCTTTTTCCGCGGCACCCAGGGATTCACGCTGGCCGCGCGCGAGGATACCGGCGTCACGCTTCAGGGCGTCATGCCCATGCGCATGCTGGACGGTTCCAACATTGCGGTCTGGGTGCAGAATTTCGTCAATGTGGCGGAAATCTGGCAGGAGTACTGTCTGAACGGCGAAGAACAGCCCGTTCAGGGAGAAGCGTCCGACATCTTTCCGCAGGACATGCTGCGCGTCTGAGTCGGTTTCCTGCCCGCGGTCATCCCGTGAACGTGGACGAAGGGGACGGAGCGCGCGGCTGAGGCGTTCGTTCTTCTCCGGAGCCGCTGTCATCTTCCGGGTCTGAGGGCGCGTCTGCCTCTGTGCCATGGCCGGCCGGTGCGGGACGTTTCCCGGAGACGGGCGTTCTGTCTGACGGCGGGCGATGGACGTGCTGCCTGCGTCTGCTGCCTGCGCGGGACGTTCTTCTGATGAGGGCGTTTCGGGACGGGGCGCCCGAGAATACTTGACGCCCGGTCGGACGTATGTCTTTCTTGAAACAGGCCGGCATCCGTGCGGAAGGCATCCGCCGGGCGCGGCTCTTCGGAACGCGGATGCGCCCGGTCCGGAGGACGGGCGCACAGGCCCGACGGCGGAGGGGAGCGGCGATGCCGGATCCGCCGGGCAGGGCGGAAACGGACGGAAGAAGGAGGGCGTCATGGCCGTAGTGCTTTCCCGGCGCTGGAAAAGGAATCCCGTGCGTCTGCTGCAGGCCTTCGGTCTGGGCATGCGCGTCGCTTCGGCGCGGGAGGAACGGCTTTTTCTCGACAGACTGGAGGAGGCTCCTGAGGATGTGCCCGGGGATCTGTGCCTTGTCATGGGCGGATTCACGGACGCGTTCTACGGTCGCGCCTATCGGATTCTGGAGGAGCTGCCCGCGCTGCTCGGTCCGGGATTTGATCTGTATTACCGCGAGCATGACGAGGTGTCCGGCACCTGCCGGGTGCTGCGTCGCTACGGTGCGCTGTCGCGTCGCGTGCTGCTCGTGGGACACAGCTGGGGCGGCAGTTCCCTGGCGCGGAGCATTCTGCCCGCATGTCCCGACGTGCGGGTTGCGGGGCTTGTCACGCTGGATCCCGTGGGCTTTCGTTCGCCGCGTTTTCTGCCGCAGGTGCGGCGCTGGCTCAACGTGTACATTCCCTACGACAGGGCCGCATGGAGCAGGGAGAACAACATTGCGCGTCTCGGCAGACCGTGGGAGTTCGTGCGGCAGGCGAACGTCAACCGCGTGCCGTCGAAACTGCGTCATGCCGACGCCCTCGGCATGTTCCGTGAGTACGGGGAAGGGTTTCTTCGCCTTGCGCTGCTTGAGGACGGGGCGTCGTCCCGGATCTGAGGTCCGTGCCGCTTCCTTTTCCCGCGTCCGTCCGGAGATCAGTCGTCATGGGCGGAAGGCGCCGGCAGCACCGCGGCCGGACAGGCTTTTTTCTGCCGGTCGGAAGAAGGCGGGGCGCCGGGGCGGGCCTTCTTGTCTTGCGCGGGAACGATGACGCGGCGCATGGCGCCGGGATCACGCAGGCGGCGCTGTCGGAGCCGGCAGAATGCCGCGGGCAGTGCTGCCGGACAGGCTTCTCAGGCAAGGTACAGACTGGTTCCGGCGTCGCGGATCATGGTCTGCCAGCGGGAGGAGAGGGGGGCGTTGGAGAAGATGGCGTCGAGCTGTCCGACGTGACCGGCGCGGACCATGGCGGGACGGCCGAACTTGGAGCTGTCGCAGGCGAGAAAGACGCGCCTTGAGTGATCGATGATGGTGCGGGCGACGGACACCTCCTTGTAGTCGTAGTCGAGGAGATTGCCTTCCGCATCAATGCCGGAAATGCCGATGATGCCGAAGTCCATGCGGAATTCGCGGATGAAATGTTCGGTTTCCGTGCCCGTGACGCCGAGATCGTGGGAACGCACCGTGCCGCCCGCGATGATGACCTCGAAGGAGGGATTGCCCGCACAGATGCGCGCCACATTGAGATTGTTGGTGAGAATGCGCAGATTCTTGTGCTCGAGCAGGGCGACGGCCACGGCTTCGGTGGTGGTGCCTATGTTGATGCACAGCGACGCGCCGTCCGGAATGTGCCGGGCCACAAGTTCCGCGATGCGTCTTTTTTCTTCGGGAAAGAGACGCTTGCGTTCGTCGTAGATGATGTTTTCCGTGCCGAGAGGCATGCCCACGCCGCCGTGAAAGCGCTGAACCCTTCCTTCGTCGGCAAGCTGATTGATGTCGCGCCGCATGGTCTGGGGCGTGACGGAAAAGTTCTGGGCCAGTTCCTCAATGGTGGCATAGCCGCGCTTGTTGAGAAATTCCAGAAGATTTTTCTTTCTGCTGTCTGCTCTGTTCATAGATCGTCCCGGGTGATGTGCCGGAGTATAGAGGCAACGGGACGCTTCGGCAAGCGAAAGAATGTCGCGGGATTGTTGTGTGAAAGAAAACACGATTGACACATTGCCGTAACAAAGACTAGACTTCCTTCTCATATTCATATTCAGGACGTGTCGTCTTCGGAAGGCATGGCGGTGGAAAGGCCGGGAGTATGCGGAGCGTGTTCCCGTTTTTTTTCCCGGGAATCCGGAGTCGCCGGTTCCTGCC
>USNI01000240.1 GCA_900555975.1 uncultured Desulfovibrio sp.
GGCGGAAGAATGATACGCGCCGGGCGGCATTTGTCCGACAAACAGACGCATGTCTGCTTCCGCCCTCCAGACGTTCCGACTTTTGATGCTCTCCTCTTCCGCGGATTCTTCTTCATATTCATCTTTTGTCATCTGTTCACTTCTGTATAACGAAGAATGAAAAACATAATACACATGTTCGTTGAGGCCTTCTTCCACATTGTTGCGGAGCAATGAAAAAACGTCTATACTTCTATTTTCCGGAACCTTCATTCCAGGAGTTGTTTCATGAAAATCACCTTTCTGGGCGCTGCCCGGACAGTTACCGGTTCATGCTACGTCATAGAGACCGCCTCGACCCGCTTTGCCGTGGACTGCGGCATGTTCCAGGGCAACTCCGCCATTGAAGAGCGAAACTTTGCCACAGAAAACTACCGTCCAGAAGCACTGGACTTCATCCTGCTCACCCACGCCCACATCGATCATTCGGGACTGCTGCCCCGCATGGTAAAGGAGGGCTTCAAAGGAGGCATCTACTGCACGGCCCCCACCGCCGATCTTGCCGCACTCATGCTGGAAGACAGCGCCCACATCCAGGAAATGGAGCACGAGTGGAAAAGTCGTCACGACAAAAGACGCGGAGAATCCGATGACTCGTCCTCCGGACCTCTCTATGAAACGGACGACGCGCTGGCCACCGCAAAACTGCTCAGACGTGTGGATTTCGACCGGGAAATCTCTCCGGCAGCAGACGTGAAGGTCACCTTTCACTATGCGGGTCACATTCTCGGTGCGGCGCTTCTGGAAATCACCGTCTCGGAAGCGGACGGCAAAAGGACACGTCTCGTCTTTTCCGGAGACCTCGGCCGTCCCGGAGCCCTGCTTCTGCCTGACGCGGAAGTCCCCGATACGCCGGACTGGCTTTTCGTGGAATCCACCTACGGCGACCGCGATCACAAGGGCGAGGCCGATACGCTCGAGGAGCTGGCTGAAGCCATACACTACAGCTACAGCCACGGTGAAAAGGTCATCATTCCGGCCTTTGCCGTGGAGCGTACGCAGGAAATACTCTACAGCCTGCTCATCCTCAAGAAACAGAATCGTCTGCCGTCAGGCATGCCCATCTTTGTGGACAGCCCGCTGGCTTCCAAGGCTACGCAGGTTTTCATGCAGTATGCCGAACATCTGCGCACTCCCGAACTCAGCATCGAAGACTTCAAGGATACGCACGACGGTCTTGTCCGCTTCACCCAGAGCGCTCAGGAATCACAAAAGCTCAACACCATGGAAGGACCGGCCATCATCCTTTCCGCGAGCGGCATGTGCAATGCGGGCCGCATACGTCACCATCTCAAGCACAACATCTGGAAGGAAGGCGTCAGCATTGTGTTCGTCGGCTATCAGGCCATGGGCACTCCCGGAAGAAAGCTGGTCGACGGTGCCAAAACGCTGCGTCTCTTCGGAGAGGAGCTGGCTGTGGCCGCAAGAATCTTCACCATCAACGGCTTTTCCGCTCATGCCGGTCAGAGTCAGCTGCTGGAGTGGATCGGAGGCATGGCCCGTCCCGGCATGAACATCGCCCTTGTGCACGGAGAACCCCGGGCACAGGAAATTCTTGCCGGCCTCATCACGGAACGCTTCGGCATCACCCCCTTCGTCCCCGAATATCTCGAGGAAGCCACCATAGAAGGCACCGCCGCCGAAGTGCGCATGCCCAGTCCTTCCCGCGTCAAGCCCCGCGTGGACTGGAACTTCCTTGCCGGAGAACTGGAACAGCGTGCCGCCCAGGTACGTCAGCGTCTTGCCCACATCGACGACATTCCCTGGGAAGAACAGACGGAACTGCGCGATCGTCTTGTGGAAATCGAACGCGATCTCGTTCTGTTCCTCTCCCGGCTGTAGCTCTGCGACGCGAAAAGATCCTCTTGCACCGTCCGGCCCGTTGAGGCATGATCCGGGCCGGACAATAATGCCGCGCCTTTTCTTTCCCGTCGCGGCAAACCTCATCCCGGAAGCTTCGTCTTCCGGCAGCGCGCCGCCGGCGCGCCATCCAGGAAGCAGCGCATGCGAATCATTGCCGGAGCCTGCCGCGGACGCACGCTCCATACCGTCACAGGACCGGGCTATCGTCCCGCCATGGGCAGAGTACGTGAATCTCTTTTCTCCATGCTTGAGGCTCGCGGCGTCGTATGGGGCGCCGTGCGGGTGCTCGACGTGTTCGCGGGCAGCGGCAGTCTCGGATTCGAGGCTCTGAGCCGCGGCGCCGTTTTTGCCGACTTCATAGAAAAAGATCGCAAGGCTGCGGAATGTCTCAGAAAAAACGCCGCCAATCTCGGCCTTGCCGAACGCTGTGCCATTCATGAAGACGACGCGCTTCGCGTCACGGCCCGCCGTCCTGCCGAGCCGTGCCAGCTCATCTGCATTGATCCGCCTTACGGGGCCGATCTGTTCAAGCCTGCGCTGAAGAACATCATGCGCCAGGGATGGCTTGCCGACGACGGGTTTCTCGTGGCCGAAGTGGAAAAGGGCCTCCCCCTCAAGGCCGACGCGCAGTACGATCTGCGCCTGGAGGCAGAACGCATATACGGCAACACAAGGATACTGGTATGGGTGAAGAACGTATAGCCATATACCCCGGAACCTTTGATCCGCTCACCAACGGTCATGAATGCATCATACGGCGAGGTCTGGAACTGTTCGATACCGTCATCGTGGCCGTGGCCCAGGACTGCGGAA
>USNI01000241.1 GCA_900555975.1 uncultured Desulfovibrio sp.
ACCGGCGACATCAGCTACTACGGCGGCGGCGTGGCGGCGCGCTATGCGCACGACAGCGGCTTTTATGTCGACGCCTCGCTGCGTGCGGGCATGCTGGAGAACGACGCGGACAACGTCATGCGCGACGGCACGGGCGCATCCCACGGCTATGAGACGGAAGCGGCCTACTACGGGTTCCATGCAGGACTCGGCCGTTTGATTTCCCTCGGCGAACGCTCCACGCTCGACGTTTACGGACGCTACTATCTTCTCCGTCATGACGGCGACGATTTCTCCGTCTGCGGCGACAGATTCGACGTCGATGCCGCCACAAGCAGCCGTTTTCGTTTCGGCACGCGCTACAGCCATGCCCTTGACGGAGACTGGAGCGTGTATGTGGGCGCCGCGTGGGATTATGAGACGGACGGACATTCCTCGGCCGTGGTGAACGGCGTGAAGCTGCCGGAAGAGAGTCTGAAGGGCGGGGGCGGTCTGGGAGAGATCGGTTTCAGGCGTTCGGATGCTCATTCCCCGTGGAGCCTGGAGGGCAGACTGCGCGGATACGTCGGCGAACGCGAGGGCGTGAGCGGCATGATGAGCGCGACCTGGAGGTTCTGATCCCGGTTTCTCCGGCCGCCGGAAGGCGAAGGAAAAACGGCATCCGCCTGCGCGGATGCCGTTTCGTCGTTCATGAATCCGGCTGTTCCGCCGGTTTCAGGACTTCATTCTCTGTATGGTCTGCGTGGTGGAGTAGCCTTCAAGCCGGGAAAGGGTCACGGCCCTGCCGCCGTAGCCTTCCACGAACTGCGCCTCCGGCCAGCGGTCGATGGTGTAGCCTTCCTTCAGGATGAGGTCGGGACGTATGGCCTCCACGAGGGGCAGGGCGGTGTCGTCGTCGAACATGATGACGAAGTCCACGAATTCCAGCGAGGCGAGCAGCAGGGCACGGGTCTTTTCGTCCTGCACGGGACGCGAGGGGCCTTTGAGTCTTCTGATGGAGGCGTCGGTATTGAGTCCCACCATGAGCACGTCGCACTGCTGCCGGGCCTGCATGAGCGAGTGAAGATGGCCCTGATGCAGCAGATCGAAGCAGCCGTTGGTGAAGCCCACCCTGCGGCCCTGTTCGCGGCACTGCGCCGCAATGGCCGCGGCTTCGTGGCGGGTGACGATCTTGTTCTTCTGCTTCCAGCCCGGGCCGTCGGAACTGCGGCGGCGGGAAAGGGCGTCGAGTATTTCCTGCGCCGTGACGCAGGAGGTGCCGAGCTTGCCCACGGCCACGCCCGAAGCGGTGTTCGCAAGCTTCATGGCGTCCTCGATGTCCGCCCCGGCGGCCAGCGACGCGCCGAACGCCGCCAGCGACGTGTCGCCCGCGCCGGAAACGTCGAACACTTCCCGCGCCTCCGTGGGAATGCGGAACACCCTGTCCGGATGCTTTGCGGACACGAAGGCCATGCCGTATTCGCTGAGCGTGACGAGAAGATTGCCTATACCGTGCCGCTCGAACAGCGTTGCGGCCCCTTTGCGCAGCCCGTCCTCGAAGTCCGGATCCGCAGGATGACAGGAACGTCCCGTGGCCTGATTGAATTCCTTGAGATTGGGCTTGATCACCGTGGCCCCGGCATACTTTGCATAGTCGTCGCCCTTGGGGTCGATGATCACGAGCCTGTGCTCCCGGCGGCAGACGTCGATGATGCGGCGGCAGCGCTCCGGAGAAAGCAGGCCCTTGGCGTAGTCGGAAAGAAGAACGATGTCCGCATCCTTCACGCGGACGAGGTCGGCATCCAGAATGTCGTCGCCGCATTCGAAGCGGCGCTCGTTGTCGATGCGCAGAAGATGATTGTTGCCCGCGATGACGCGCGTCTTCTCAATGGTGGGGAAGCCCGGCACCACGATGGCGGAAACGTGTCCGCATACCTGCTCCAGCAGCGTCTTCACTTCCCGGCCTGCGGCGTCGTCGCCCACAAGACAGACGATGTCGGCCGTGCATCCCAGACTGTGCAGATTGGCCACCACGTTGCCCGCGCCGCCGAGCATCTTCTTCTCGCTCTGAAAGTTGAACACCGGCACGGGAGCTTCGGGAGAAATGCGCTCCACCCTGCCGTAGAGAAAATGATCGAGCATCACGTCGCCGACGCACAATACCCTGATGTTTCCGTATGCCTTGACTATGGAGGAAAGCAGCATGTTTTTTCCTGCGTGACCCTGCAATGAAGAATGTCCGGTGGAAGCGCAGCCCGCAGGCTGCGTACGGCCGAGCATAGCAGCGCGGAAACATGAAGTAAAGGCGCGTCCCGCTTGCCTCCTCCCGGAAAAGCCGTTACTCCCTTTTCTGTACCGGATGTTTTTCCGTCCCGCGCTCCCGGACATCCGGCCGGACGCGCGGCATGATCCGACGTAACGAAAACAAGGAGAATCATCATGGCTGAAGTGCTCGATTGCCGCGGACTCGTATGCCCGGAACCGGTCATACGCACCCGCTCCCTGCTGGCGCAGAACCCGAATGACGTGGAAGTTCTCGTCGACAACGCCCCGGCTTCCGAAAACGTGAGCCGTTTCCTCGCAAAAAGCGGCTACGCTCCCCAGGTGGAAAGGCGTGAAGACAAACTCTGGGCCGTCACCGCGCACAGAGCCGGGGTCTCCTGCGCCGCCGCCGAAGACATCATCGCCGCCGCCGACGGCAACGCCGCGGAAAGAACCTCCCGCACCCTCGTCTTCCTCAGCTCCGATACCGTCGGC
>USNI01000242.1 GCA_900555975.1 uncultured Desulfovibrio sp.
GCTTCGGCGTCCAGAGCGGCGAAAGTCCGCGGCTGGCAAAGTGCGCGGCGATGCGGCTCGTGGTCACGTTCCCCTCATCGATGACGAGGGCAAGCTGCTCGCCCTTGCGCGGATCGGGAATGGCCACCACTCCGAGCACGGCGTCGGGCCACAGTTCCCGGAGCGCTTCCTCCACCGCGGCGAGCGAGACCATCTCTCCGCCGATCTTGGCAAAGCGCTTGGCACGGCCGCGTATGAAGATGAAGCCCTCGTCGTCCATGTGCACGATGTCGCCGGTCTCGTACCAGCCCCGACCGTCGTCGCCCTCGCCCCTTTCGGCAAAGACCGCGGCAAGTGCCTCGTCCACGGGCGGCTTCAGCACGCCGGGCGCGGCGGAACGCATGTAGCCGAGCATGACGTTGTCGCCCTTCACCCACAACACGCCGGTATGCTCCTCGCTGATGCCGGGCACGGGCACGAGACGGCATTCAAGACCGGGCACGGGGCGTCCCACGCTGCCTTCACGGCGGTAGGCGGGCGTGTTCACGGAAATGAGCGGCGCGGTTTCCGTGGCGCCGTAGCCCTCGAACAGATCCACGCCGAACTTGTCGAGCCATACGCGGCGGGTGCTCTCGCGCATCTTTTCCGCTCCGATGATGACAAGACGGGCATGACAGAAGTCATAGGGCTGCCCGTAACGGGCGTATCCGGCGCAGAAGGTGTCGGTGCCGCAGATGATGGTGGACTGGCTTTCGTAGAAAAGCCGCGGCACGATGCGGTAGTGCAGGGGCGAAGGATAGAGAAAGACCCTCACGCCGGCCAGCACGGGCAGAAGCGTGCAGATGCCCAGCCCGAAGGCATGGAACATGGGCAGACAGTTGAAGAGCTTGTCGCCGGAACCGATGGTGAGCATGCTGAGCGCCTGATGACGGTTGGCAATGAAGTTGCGGTGACTGAGAAGCACGGCCTTGGGCACGCCTTCGGTACCGGAGGTGAACATGACCGCGGCAGGATCGTCGGCGGGCGTGGATGGCGCGATGCGCAGCCATGCGCAAAGAGCGCCTCCGATCTTGTCGCCGATCGTCAGGTTCTTCGCCACGTCCTCCAGATAGACCGGCTTCAGTCCGGCGTCCCTGAGCGCCTCTTCCATGGCGGAGAGATCGGCAAGGGCGAGAAAGCGGCGCGAGGTGAGCACGTAAGAAAGCTGTGCGGTGCGGCAGCAGGAAAGCACGGAGGTGATGCCGGAGGTGAAGTTCAGCATGGCGGGAACGAGTCCGGCCGAATGCAGGGAGAAGAAGGCGACGAGACCGGGCAGGGACGTGGGCAGCAGAAAGCCGACGCTCTTCTCGCCGCGGAAAAGACGCCGGAACGCGCGTCCGAGCACGGAAACCTTGAGCAGCATGGCGCCGTAGGTGAGCACATGCCTGTCCTGATCCTCGGCGATGGGGAAGCGGCGGCCGGAAAGCGCCGCGGCCTCCATGAGCGCCTGCATGAGATTGCGGCTCTCCATGCTCGAACGGTATTCAAGGGCGGTCATGATGTCGTAGAGTCTCTCGCCCATGATGCGGCGCCGTTCACGCGGCGGCAGCGCGGCCGAGGAACGGAACTTCTGCGGCTCGAGCACGCTGACGGTGATGCGCGGCAGCCAGCGGCGGCGGCCCTTGTGTCTGAGATAGGAAAAGACGGTGGAGGAGGCGCCGTCTATGCGCACGGGCAGCAGCGTGGCGCTGGCCTTCTCGGCAATGACGCCGGCGGCTTCCAGAATGCGGATGTATCTGGGATCGTTGCCGAGGCTTCCGCTGTGAAAGACCATGCAGCGTCCGTTTCTGGCCAGGGCGTGAACAAGCGACACCGTGGCTGCGGGACTGGAGAAATCGAAGAACTGCGTGTCGGTGATGGCGCAGACGGGACGCATCCACCATTTGTGCTCAAGCGCCCTGTCGGCCAGCAGCGCGATGCGGTCCGGAAGCATGGCCGCCAGAAGAAGCGGATCGAGGATGGACCCCGGATTGTACAGGATGAGCGTGCGCGGACCCGCAGCGTCGTAATGCTCGCGCCCGCGCAGTTCCACGCGGTAGATGATTCTGAGAATGTGACGGACTATCGACCCCAGCATGCAGGCTCCCGGCTTCTTCGACACGATCTTCCGTCCGGCGCGGCAGCGCACGGGCGTTCCCGCCATCATGCCCAAAGCAGACGCTTTTGTCGAGAGCGGCGGCATGGAAAAAGCCGCACGCCTCCCTGCCGGCAGAGAGCCGTCGGGCGGCATCAAAAACCGCGCGCCGGGAAGACTCCGGAAAACGCAGGAACGATTCCGTTCCCGTTCTTGCGGAGCGGACGCAAATATGGTAACGAAGCCCCATGTTCGACATAAACATTGCTGCACAAATCTCTCATCTGGCCGTGGCCTTCGTTCCCGTGCTTCTCGGCATCATTCTGCACGAAGTGGCCCACGGATGGGCCGCCCTGCGCTGCGGCGATCCCACGGCCCGCATGCTCGGCCGTCTCACGCTCAATCCCCTGCCCCACATCGACCCCGTGGGAACGGGCATGTTCGTGTTCACGGCGCTGTTCAGTCCGTTTGTGTTCGGATGGGCCAGGCCCGTGCCCATCAATCCCCGCTATTTCCGGGACTACCGCAAGGGAATGCTGCTCGTTTCCGCGGCAGGTCCGCTGACGAACATGCTGCTCGCCATGGTGTTTGCCGTGTGCCTGCGCCTGCTGCTCTTC
>USNI01000243.1 GCA_900555975.1 uncultured Desulfovibrio sp.
ACCTTTGAAGCTATGACGGATTCTGATTTTTCTCCATTGACGCGCAGTCCATAGGCCACATTCTCGAAGATGCTCTTGGGAAAGGAAGTCGGCCGCTGAAACACCATGCCGACACGACGACGCAGGGACACGACATCACAGTCGCGGACATTGACGTCCTTTCCATCCAGCAGGATGCTTCCTTCCGCCCGGCTCCCCGCCACAAGATCGTTCATGCGGTTGAGACAGCGCAGATAGGTACTTTTCCCGCATCCGGAAGGACCGATGAGTGCCGTCACTCTTTTTTCTGGAAAGCGGAGACTGATGTTTTTAAGAGCCTGCTTCGCTCCATAGAAGAAGTTCAGCGAAACCGTCTCCATTTTAATATTCTGCATGGGAAAACTCCTTGAAAGCCAATGAATTTTTTACGCCAGCGGAACGGTGAAGCGAACTATGCAGCCGGGTCCGTCTTCAATGGAGATGCATCCGCCGTGGCGTTCCACGATATGCTTGCAAATGGCAAGCCCAAGCCCCGTGGAAACCTGACCGCCCCTGTGCTTCTCCACTCTGTAGAAGCGTTCGAACACGCGCACACTCAATTCCGGAGGAATGCCGGGACCTTTGTCCGCCACACGGAAGACTGCCATGCCGGATTCCCTGTCAGGCTCTGCTGAAATGACGATCTGCGAACCTTCCGGTGCATAGCGACAGGCATTTTCCAGCAGATTGCGTATGACCCTCGTCAGATACTCGGCATCGGCGTTGATGGAAAAATCTCCCTGATCAAGTTTTTCGCGGAACTCAAGCTTTCTGGCTTCAGCGGAAGAGCGGCACAGATCCATGCCTCCGCGTATGGCCATGGAAGCGGGCATGGGTTTGATATCCATGGGAATGGCCCCGTTTTCTATGCTGGAGAGCTGAAGCAGGTCCTTGACCATGGTCGCCATGTACTGGCAATTACGGTCGATGACCTCCAGAAAATGAAGAGCTCTCGGCTCCGCCACATAGCGCTTGAGGCTTTCGGCGTAGCCCATGATGGCTGTCAGCGGGGTGCGAAGCTCGTGCGAAACGTTGGCGACGAAATCCCTGCGCATTTCCATAAGCGCGGACATCTCCGTGATGTCATGGAACACGGCCACTGCCAGAAGCAGCCTGCTTTCTCCCACAATGGGACAGATGAGCACCTGAAGCTTGCGTCCAGACATATTGTCCATTTCAAACTGCACGGGCTTTTCCGGAACCGTGTGCTTCAGCGATTCGATCCCCTTCTGCAACTCAGGCGAGGGAATGACTTCCACAGGCTGCAGACCTTCTGCATGGGCAGCCTTCGGGAACAGACGCACCAGAGTGGAGTTCACACTGCGTATGCAGCCTTCCTGATCCACCACAAGAACGCCTTCCGCGATGCTGTTGAGCACGGCGTCAAGCTGTGCCTTCTGCGCAAGAATATGATTGACCTGTACCTCCATGCGCTGAGCCATGGAATTGACCGCTGCGGCAAGAGGAGCGAATTCGTCTCCGGGCAGCGTTCTCAGACTGATGCGTCCGCTTCGGCTGCCCGGCGTGGCCAGATTTTCCACGGAAGAAATCATAAGCTGCAGCGAACGGCAGAAACGCATGGACATGAACGCCGCAAAGGCCACGGCAAAAATGAGCGCAGCCACGGCGCCGACCATCAATGCACGGCTTCTGGCGACGGCGTGATCCTCAACCAGAGAAAGCGGCGCCGCCACACGAATGACACTGATGGAAGTCCCGGGAATGCTGACACGAGTCGCGGCATATACGAACGACGTCTCCAGACTGGAACTGTGACGGACACTGGAACCCTTTCCGTCGCTGAAGGCAAGCGCCACTTCCTCGTGATACCGGTGATTCTCAAGACTCGACACATCATCGGCAAAGGAATCGTACAGTACGGTGCCTTCGGCATCGATAAGCGTTATGCGATGTTCATTGGAAGAGTAGAAATTCTTCAGTGCTTCCGGCAGGATGTCATTCGGATGAAATTTTCCCTCGGCCACGGACTCGGTGATGTACGTCCGGATGAACGCCGCTTCCCGGAAAGCCTCGTCCCGAGTGATGTCGATGCTTTCCTGTTTGATACTGTGGAGAAAATATCCGCAAGGCACCAGGACGGAAAACAAAATAACGACGCAGAAGCAGAAAAAAATCTTGATGGAAAAGGTAGTGCTTTTCATGAACTATTCCTTATAACGATAGCCCATGCCTCGTACCGTTTCCAGATACTGGGCGGCATCTCCCAGCTTGCGGCGCAAACGGGCTATATGTACATCGACCGTGCGTTCATATCCTTCAAACTGATATCCCCATACGGACGAAAGCAGTTCTTCACGAGTGCGTATGCGGCCGGCATTGAGGAAGAAGTCTTCAAAGATACGATATTCCAGTGCGGTCAGCTCAAGAGTGCGACCGTTGATCGACACTCTGCGGCCCTGCTGATCAAGACTGACTCCGTGTCTGCTGATGACGCGCTTGCCGGTATCCTGGCTGCGACGGCGCAATATGGCCCTGACACGCAGCATCAGCTCGCGGATATTGAAGGGCTTGACCACATAATCGTCGGCTCCGTATTCAAACCCGATGATGCGATCCATTTCCTCTCCCCGTGCCGTCAGCATGAGAATGGGACACGGCATGCTTTCCGCTGCGTGCTTGTTCAGCTCGCGACAGACGGAAAGTCCGTCTCTGCCGGGCAGCATGAGGT
>USNI01000244.1 GCA_900555975.1 uncultured Desulfovibrio sp.
CTCCATGACCCAGAACGCCTCGTCGCCGTCGGCGGACATCATGGCGATGGGCATGCCGATCTGGGAATTGAGGTTCAGACGGTTTTTCGCGGTCTTGCCGTGCTGCGAGAGCATGTGGGCCAAGAGTTCCTTGGTGGTGGTCTTGCCCGCCGTGCCGGTGATGCCCGCCACGCGGCCCGCGAAGCCTTCCCGCCAGGCATGGGCGATGCGTCCGAGCGCCTTCACGGTGTCGTCCACGAGCAGCACGGGGGCCGCGGGGCGTCCGTGGAAGGGATCGCGTGTCGCAAGCACGGCCGCGGCTCCGGCCGTCACCGCGGCTTCGGCAAAGTCATGGCCGTCGACACGTTCTCCGGCTATGGCGGCAAAAAGATCTCCGGCCTTCACCTGACGGTTGTCGGAGGCGGCGCCGCGCAGCATCACGTCTGCGCCATGAAGCACTTCGGCATGGGCGGCCCGGGCGGCCGCTTCCAGAGTCATCAGCACGAGACAAGCTCCCTGAGTATTTCCTGATCACTGAAATGATGCTTCGTCGTTCCGATGATCTGATAGTTTTCGTGTCCCTTGCCCGCCACGAGCAGGGCGTCGCCGGGCTGGAGCAGGCTGACGGCCAGTTCCAGGGCCTTGCGGCGGTCGCTTTCGCGATAGACCTTCCTTGCGCCTTCAAGACCGGGCATCACGTCGTCGATGATGCGTTCGGGATCTTCCGTGCGCGGGTTGTCCGACGTGACCACGGCGATGTCGGAAAGCTCGGCCACGGCCCGGCCCATGAGCGGACGCTTGGTGCGGTCCCGGTCGCCGCCGCAGCCGAACACCGTGACGATGCGGTTGAACTTCGCGTGTGCAAGCGTCCTGAGCACGTTGGTCAGCGCGTCCGGGGTATGCGCGTAGTCCACGAAGATGCCCGTGCCCGCGCCGGGCAGCCAGGGCTTGTCCGCAGGCACGGGAATGCGCTCCAGTCTGCCCGGCACGCCCATGAAGCTTTCAAGACAGGCGAGGTCGTCGATGGAAAAGCCCATCGAAAGGGCGATGCCGCACACGGTGGCGAGATTGCTCGCGTTGTGCAGGCCGATGAGCGGACTGTGCAGATCCCATTCCAGACGCTCTTCTTTGTTCTTCTGCCAGATGAAGTGCAGGGAGAGACCCTCGGTGTCGGCACGGCGCACGTCCGCAAGCAGGAAGGGGCGTCCGACGAGAGGATTGCGCAGTCCCGTGCCGAGGGCCTGCGGAAATTCCTCAAGCAGACGATGTCCGTAGGGATCGTCGTTGTTGATGACCATGATCTTGTTCTTCAGAGGGGCGTCGGCAAAGAGCGCGCGCTTGGCCTGAAAGTAGTTTTCCATGGTCTTGTGGTAGTCGAGGTGGTCCTGCGTGAGATTGGTGAACGCCGCCGCGCTGAAGGGGATGCCCGCGATGCGCTTCTGGTCGATGGAGTGGGACGACACTTCCATGATGGCCGCCCTGGCTCCGGCCTCGCGCATGGCGGCAAGCGAGCGGTGCAGGGTGAGGCAGCCGGGCGTGGTGAGAGGCGCGTCCTCGGCATGGCCGGGCCAGCGGTAGCTGATGGTCCCCATGACGCCCACCTCCATGCCGCGGCAGCGGTACAGATGCTCCAGCAGATAGGCGCAGGTGGTCTTGCCGTTGGTGCCCGTGACCGCGATGACCGGAATGCCGGGATCCTCCGTGCCCCAGCGGGCGGCGGCCAGAGGACCGAGCGCGGCGCGCACATCGTCCGTGATGAGCCAGGCGTGGGCGCGGTCGGCCCGTACGTCGATCTTCATGCGTTCCACGGTGCGTTCCGAAGCCACCACGGCCCATGCTCCCTTCTCCAGCGCCATGCGGATATGGCTTGCGGTCTTGCTGCGTTCTCCCGGAACGGCGGGAGGAAGGGCCACGAAGACATCGCCTTCGGCGACGAGACGGGAATCGGTCTGAACATTGCGGATTTTTTTACGAAGCTCGTCGCAGAGCTGGGCGGAGCTGATGCGCATGGTTACTCCTTTGAAGCGGGATTCTGCGCTTCGGCAAAGGGAGGGGTGTCGGTGAGCCAGACGGTACAGGTACTGTCGTCGGTGACGGGCGTTCCCGGAGGCGGACTCTGTCTGAGAACGAACGTGCCGCTGCCTTCCATGGTGGGAACGATGCCGCGGGCCACGCAGGTTTCTATGGTCTTGCGCAGGGTGAGTCCCCGCAGATTGGGCATGATGGTGCGATCGGCCATGGCCTGTCCGGCGAGCTTCCGGGCGCGTTCGCGCTCCTTCTTCGCCTTTTCGGCCCGGTACTTGGCGAGATTCGCCAGATAGATGGCATCCTTCTCGCGCTGCGCCTTCTGGGCGGGCGTGAGCTTTTCCTCCCTGGCCTTTTCGGCCATGGCGAAGGTCACGTCCGGCAGATAGCCGTTGTAGGCCAGCGTGCGCGAGGCCACCTTCTGGAACACGGGCGCGGCGATGGCGCCGCCGTAGCCCGTGGTGGTCGGCTCGTCGAGCATGACGTAGATCACGTAGCGGGGGTTGTCCGCGGGAACGATGCCTCCGAACGAGGCGAGACGCTTGCGGCTGTATCCCCTGCCGGAGTGATCGGCCTTCTGCGCCGTGCCGGTCTTGCCCGCCACGCGGATGCCGGGTATGCGGGCGCGGGAACCCGTGCCGTCGCCGTCCACGGTTTCCTCCATCATCTTGAGCACGGTGCGCGTCGTCTTCTGCGAGAA
>USNI01000245.1 GCA_900555975.1 uncultured Desulfovibrio sp.
ACCCGCCTCATTCCGCCATGAACTACAGAAAGATTCTCCTGATGTCCTTCGGACACCTCTGCTGCGATCTCAATTCCCACGCCCTTCCCGCTCTTCTGCCCTATCTTGCGGCCGCGCACGGCTTCGACTATCAGACCTGCGGACTGCTGGCCTTCGCCTATTCCGCCGTGGCCTCGCTGGTGCAGCCCGCGCTCGGACTTCTGGCAGACAAGATGTCCCGCAGCTGGTTCATTCCGCTCGGCATTCTCATGGCGGGCACCGGCATCGCGCTTACGGGCTTTCTTTCCAGCGAATGGACCATGCTTGCCGCGCTCGTCATGGCGGGTTCGGGCGCAGCCGTGTTCCATCCCGAAGCCGCTCGCTACGCCAACATCGTGTCCGGCGAGCACAAGGGCGTGGGCCTCAGCATCTTTTCCGTGGGCGGCAACGGCGGCATGCTCATAGGCCCGATCATCGTCATGCTGGCGGTGGGCGGCCTTTCCGTGGGCGGCGTCACCCTGGGCGGCTTCGGCCTGCCCGGCACCGCCGCCTTCTTCCTGCTGGCTCTGGTCATGGCGTCCGTTCTCTTCCGGCAGCTCTCCGCCTGGAACATCGGCGCGCGCACGAAGAAGGCCGTCGACGCTTCCGGCTCCAACGACTGGAAGGCCTTCGGCATTCTCACCGGCTGCCTGCTGCCCCGCATGGGACTCACCATGGCCTTCACCACCTACCTGCCCCTCTACTGGCAGGGCGTGTTCCACACCTCCGCCTCCACCGGCAATCTCATGCTCGTGCTCTTCTCCGTGTTCGGCGTGGCCGCCAACCTCTCCGGAGGCGCCGCCGCCGACCGCTGGGGCTACCGCAAGGTCATACGCGTCACGTCCTTCCTGGCCCTGCCGCTTCTCGCCGTGTTCCCCTTCCTGACCAGCCCCGCCCCCGCCGCCCTCCTGCTCGCCCCGCTCGCCGTGGCCCTGTTCGCGCCCTACAGCTCCCTCGTGGTGCTCGGCCAGCGCTACCTCTCCCGCAACATGGGCTTCGCATCCGGCATCACCCTCGGCGTCGCCGTCAGCGTGGGCGGCATGTTCGCTCCCGTCCTCGGCTGGGCCGCCGACCTCTGGGGAAGCCTCTCCCCCGCCATGCACCTGCTCACCCCCCTCGCCGCCGTGGGCGCCGCCTGCTCCTGCTTCCTGAAAAAGCCGGAAGAGAAATAATGTTTTTCCGGGGGAGATGATCTCCCCCGGGCCCCCGCGTTTCGGGACGTGCGCTGTCGCGCCCGCCCCGCAGGCTCGTGTACGAAAAACGGCCCCTTTCCGAAGAAAAGGGGACGTTTGGTTTATGATGGGAGGAGAAGAAGCGGCGCTTCCGGGGGAATCTGCGATGCTTTGGGGCATCCCGGGCGCGTGAGAGGCTCGCTCCGGGCGCCTTCCCGACGTGTGCGGGAGGCGTTTTCGCAGAGCATCGCCCGCATCTGGACGCATCCGGCGAGTCCGAAACGTCTCCGGAGGCCTCTGGAATACACTTAAAAGGCTTTCGGCGGGCGACGCCGTGCTGCGGACGACGCCGGAAACCTTCCGCAACGTCAGGCGCGGGAACGGCGGCGTCTGGTCTTGAAGCTGTGTTCGGCGAGCCACCCGAGTTCGGCCAGACGTTCGTCCACCTTGTAGAACAGCGTATCCTTCGGGAAGGAACCGTCCCTGCGGCGACGGCCTGCGGGCATGCCGGTGAGAAGTTCCATGGCCTCGGCAATGTGCGTCACCGGGTAGATGGCGAACTTTCCCCCGCGCACGGCGCTGATCACGCGCTCGTCGAGCATGAGATGCTCCACGTTGTCGCGCGGCAGAATCACGCCCTGCTCTCCGGTGAGACCGCGGCGGGAGCACAGCTCGAAAAAGCCCTCGATCTTGCGGGTGACGCCGCCCACGGCCATGATCTGTCCGGACTGGCTCACCGCGCCGGTGAAGGCGAGCGAAAGCCGCAGCGGCACTTCGGAAATGGCGGAAAGCAGGGCCGCAAGCTCCGCGCCCGAGGCGGAATCGCCCTCGATGCCGCTGTAGCTCTGCTCGAAGCAGAGGCTGCCGGAAAGCACGAGGGGCTTGTTGTGCGCGAACTGCGAGGCCAGATAGCTCTTGAGGATCATCATGGCCTTGGTGTGGATGGGACCGCCAAGTTCCGCCTCGCGCTCAAGGTCGATGATGCCGCCGTGTCCCACGCCCACGGTGCAGGAGATCTGATGGGGCAGACCGAACTCATAGTCGCCGCTCGTGGTGACGGCAAGACCGTTCACGCAGCCGACTTCGGCGCCCGAGGTGCGCAGCTTGATGATGTCGCGGTCGTACTCCTCCATGAAGAGCTGCTCCACGAGATCGGAACGGCGGCGTCTGGCGCGCAGGGAGGCTTCAAGACTTTCGCGGTCCACCATGTCCCTGCCCCGCATGGCCGCGGTGGCGGAGGCTTCGATGAGGGTTTCCCTCATGAGCGGAAAGCGCAGGGAAAGCTTTCTGTGATCCTCGCACAGCTCCGAGCCGTGATCCACGAGAGCGGCGAGCGCTCCGCGGTCGAAGGGCAGAAGATCGGCCTCGTCCATGATGCGGGCGAGCTGACACAGCCATGCGCGCACGGCGGGCGCGGTGCGGTCGGTTTCCGAGGCCATCTGCGCCTTGATCTTGAACTGCTTGGCAAAGCGCTCGTCGCGTTCAAGGAGCATGTCGTA
>USNI01000246.1 GCA_900555975.1 uncultured Desulfovibrio sp.
CAGGAAAAGCCCGACTATGCCGTGGTTCCCTCCGGCATCTTCAGCTCTCCGGAAATCGGCGACGTGGGCCTTACCGAAGCGCAGGCCAGAGCGCAGGGCCTTGACGTGATCACCTCGGCATTCCAGTTCCGGGAACTCGGCAAGGCTCAGGCCATGGGCGAACTGCCCGGCGTGTTCAAGCTCGTGGCGGACAAAAGCAGCGGCAGACTGCTCGGCGCGCATCTTGCCGGTGCGCACGCCACCGACCTCATCGCCGAATGCGCGCTCGCCCTGCACATGGGCGCCACCGTCTCCGACCTCGCCCGCACCATCCATGCCCACCCCACGCTTGCCGAGGGCGTCATGGAAGCTGCGGCAGGCATAACCGAATAACGTGCCGCGGGCGG
This sequence comes from uncultured Desulfovibrio sp., assembly GCA_900555975.1. Classification (GTDB taxonomy): domain Bacteria; phylum Desulfobacterota; class Desulfovibrionia; order Desulfovibrionales; family Desulfovibrionaceae; genus Mailhella. The sequence goes on from USNI01000246.1 coordinate 387, forward strand.
GAGTTCTCCCCGCTATGGACATATTCCGTCGACAGTCGTACAATGTTTCGGACGGCACGGCCGTCTTCCCATATCCGGGGCGCACGCCCTCAATCCAAGGAGCATTCCCATGAGCAAGACCGTTGCGGAACTCAATCTTCCTTCCGATCTCAAGTACACCGACGAACACCTCTGGGTCCGCAAAGACGGCGATGAACTCGTCGTCGGCGTGAGCGACTACGCTCAGGATCAGCTCGGTGAAGTGGTCTATGTCGATCTTCCTTCCGAAGGCGACAGCTTCGGCGCGGGCGACGAGTTCGGCGAAGTGGAATCCATCAAGTCCGTGAACAAGCTGTTCATGCCCGTGGCCGGCGAAGTGACCGCCGTCAACGGCGAGCTTGACGGCACTCCCACGCTGCTCAACGCCTCCTGCTACGAAAAGGGCTGGCTCATCCGGGTGAAGCCCGAAGACATGGGAGCCGCGGACGCTCTTCTTTCCGCCGACGCCTACAAGGCCACGCTGTAGAATCTCTGCAAAAAACGCATGACGGGGCCGTTGCCTTCCACGGGAGGCGGCGGCCCTTTCTGCATCGGAACGAGGCTCGACGCCGGCACCATGGCCGCCGGTGCACGGCGCTTCTTCCGCGGCGAACGCGACAGGGGACGACGACCGCATGCGGAGACGAAAAGGGCGGCACGACGCATCGTGCCGCCCCGTTCAGAACGATGTCGAAGGATCAGGAACGGCCGTTCCTGTCCGCAGACGCATCCGCAGAGGAGGGTTCCTTCAGATCGGGGCGAAGTTCGCCCATGGTCTCGTACAGATGCGCCAGTGCGATGAGACAGTCGGCGCGATTGGAAATTTCCGCAAGTTCCGCGTCGGAGAGCGCCGACTGCGCGATGAGCAGATCGAGATAGGAACCGGACTGCAGCTCATAGCGCATCTTCGCGTCGGCATAGGATTCCCGGGCGCTGGCCACGGCCCGCTGGGACACCTTGACCGCGCGATAGGCGTCCTGCGTGGAAAGCAGTCCCGACCGGACGGCGTAGGCGCAGTTGTTCACCGAGGAGCGCACGGCCGACTCAAGCGCGGAAATCTGCTGCTGCGCCTGCCGGGTGAGAAACACGCGGCGGCCGCTGGAGAACAGCGTCCAGTCAAGGGAGAGGCCGATTTCTCCGTACGAATAGTCCTTCCGGCTGTAGCGGCTGCCTGCGGCGTCGAGATGGCTGCCCGTGGTGGACCAGCCGACAATGGCCGAAAGCTGCGGCCAGAACAGGCTCTTCGTGATGCCGAGATCCTTGAAGGCCATCTCCACCGACTTTCTGGCCATGAGCAGATCCGGCCGGTGTTCCAGGGCCTGACCGAGACAGGCTTCCAGCGTCCGCCGGAAGGGCTGCACGTCGAGATCGCCGGAAAATGTCGTGCGGGCGTCCGGCGGAAGATCAAGCAGGGTATTGAGTCTGGTCAGCCATACGTCGCGGTCGTTCTCGTAGCTGATGAGAAGCGCTTCTGTCTGCGCAAGATCGGTTTCCGCCTGCAGCACGTCGAGCCGCGGACGCAGACCGATGTTCCAGGCCGTCTTCGCCATGTCGAGCTGCGCCCGTGATCTCTCGAGGGAGCGCTGCGTGCTGCTGATGCACTCCAGCGCCTTCAGATAGGAAATGAACGCTTCCTGCACGCTGGCGGTCACGGTCAGACGCTGGGATTCCAGCTCAAGCTTCTGCAGATCCACCTCAAGGGCGGCCTTCTGATAGGTGTTCAGCAGATTGAATCCCGTGAACAGCGGCTGGGATGCCTGCACCGTCATGGTGGTCGCATTCTTCTCGGAGCGCGAGGACCGTTCCTTGCTGTAGCGGGAATAGCTGTAGGTCACCCCGAGTTCGGGGCCGAAGGAACTGCGCGCCGCCTTGCGCGCCGATTCCGCCGCCTGCACCGAGAAACCGGCACCTTCCAGATCGGGATTCTTCTCAAGCGCCCTCATCACGGCGCTTTCCATGGAATATTCCCCCTCTCCGGCTTTGACGGACGGAGGCAAAAACAGTATACAGGCAAGAGCCGCGCAACATACAGAACGCCAGAACATGGACATCTCCTTGAGGAACTGGCCCGGATTCTAGCGCAAAAGCCGGCCCCCTGTCACGCCCTCCGTCCGCGGAAGGCGCGGATTTTTTCGTTGCATCCGGCGCCGCTCAAGCATATGAACAGAGCGGACCATCCCGCGTCGGCAGCATCAGACGCCGACAATTCACAGGATATTTTCGGAGCACTCATGGACTACAACATTTTTTCCGTCTTTGCCAGCGCA
>USNI01000247.1 GCA_900555975.1 uncultured Desulfovibrio sp.
GCCTTGGCATGAGCAAGGGCAAAGGGTTCCATGACTTCGCGGCGGAAGGCGTCGGAAAGATCGACGACGTGCAGGGGAATGCCGTGCAGGCGGCAGATGTCCTCCATGTCGGCAAGAGGCGCGTCATCTTCGACATCCTTGAGAAAACGCGCATGCAGGGCCGTGACCGCGTGTCCCTGTTCCTTCAGAAAGAGCAGAGCGAACAGGCTGTCGGTTCCTCCGCTTATGGCGACTGTGACGTTCATGGGCAGAGTGTGCCATCGGGAGCGCATGAGGGCAAGGCCTTTTCGTCCCGCCGGGACAGTGCCCGGCTTTTCGTTGCAAAGCCGGGGTAAACATTCTATGATTGAAAACGATGCGGGAGGTTCGGAACGTGCTTCTTTATCGTTGTTCTGACCTGCCGCAGACCGCTCTGCCGACGCCTGTGACGGATGTGCGGCGCAGCGGCTTCGCCATGCGTTCAAGTGAGGTGTTCTTCATGAAAAACATACTGATTGCCGCGACTCTTGCCGCATCCGTTCTGCTCGGTGGTTGTGCCGGGTCTTCCATATACCGTGGCATGGACGCCGCAAGCGGCGCCTTCGTATCCACGCATTCTCCGGTCGTGAGCGTGAAAGCCGCGGAAGGTTATGAGAGCGTGCTCTCAGGCTATACGATGTGCCGGGTATCCTTTGAGGACAGCATGATGGGCTCGTCGCTTGCGGATGTATGGGCCTCGCTGCAGGACAGGGAAGGCGCGCAGCTCGTCACGGTGCTCGCGGAATGCGGATCCGAGAAAATCTGGGAAGTGCGTCCCATCGGCGTGGATTTCCAGCGTCTGAAGGTATTTTACGAGAAGAACGGAGTTGCTCCCGACGATGCCACCGTCCACGTCTATGTCCGTCCGGCATCCATGGATCCCTGGTCGCAGCTCTTTGCCTCAGCCGGCAGGACGCAGTGGGAAGGTTCCACGCTCGTGGCCCGCTATGAATGGACGAATACGACGCAGCGGGATAAGCTCATCGTGGAATACCGTGAACCTGCGCCGGAGTTTTTTGACGGCATGAATCCCCGCCTTTCCGACGTGACGGCCTTTATCGAGAGATCGCAGAAGGCATTCACGCTTGGCGGTGTGTCCATGCCGGCAACTCCCGTGTCCGCCGATCGTCTTGCCGTTTCGGACATGCTGCTTTCTCCGGTGCTTGGCTCCGTCACCATGAACGGATTTCTTCTGTTCTAGCCGGTCGATTCTGCGTGACCAGCATGCGGGTCCGCCTTTGTCCGGAGTCTGCTCCATCTGCTTCTGTTCCGTGCTCCCGAGGCACGTTTTCTGAAAATGCTCCGGAACAAAGGAATGGAATGGCGGCAGCCTGGAGGCCTCTGCCGCCGGGACCGTCATTTCTGCGGTCTAAAGCGTCAGGGGCTTGACAGACGACGTCGACCCTAGTAAATACGACAGTTCACCTTGTTCGCCGTATGGTTTTCCCGGCAGGAAGTCGGGAGCGGCGGACCTCTGACCGTAAGGAGATATCTTACATGCGCAAAATGGAAACCCTGCTGCTCCTTTCTCCGGAGCTGTCTGTGGAAGAGCGCGAAACCATCCTGAAGACCATGGATGACGTCGTTGCCCGCGAAGGCGGCAAGATGCTTCTCGTGGATCAGTGGGGTATGCGCGATCTGGCCTATCCTGTCCGTAAGCAGATGCGCGGCTTCTATGTCCGCCTCGAATACGCCGCTCCTTCTCAGCTCGTCGCTGAACTGGAACGCATCATCCGCATCACCGACGGCGTGTTCAAGTTCATGACCGTCAAGCTGGCCGATTCCGTCGAAGCCACCGAGGAGGTCGCGTAATGGCTTTCCGTAAGAAGTTTGCTCCTCGCCGCAAGTTCTGCCGCTTCTGCGCCGACGCCGATCTGGCTCTCGACTACAAGCGTCCCGACATCCTCCGCGATTTCATCACCGAACGCGGCAAGATCGTGGCCCGTCGCATCACCGGCACCTGCGCCAAGCATCAGCGCGCTCTCACCACCGAGATCAAGCGCGCCCGCCAGATGGCCCTGCTGTTCTACACTTCCGCCCATTCCAGCGAAGTGAAGAAGAAGACCAACATCTAACGGCATAGGAGAGCAAAATGAAAGTTATTCTTCGTGCCGACGTTGAAAAGCTCGGTCACCTTGGCGACATCGTCAATGTCAAGCCCGGCTACGGCCGCAACTATCTGCTGCCTCAGCAGCTGGCCAGCCTTGCCACTCCCGCCAACATCCGCGTGTTCGAACTCGAACGCAAGAAGCTGCAGGCCCGCATGGACGCTCTTCGCGCCGCTGCCGCCGACCTCGCTTCCAAGCTTGAAGGCGTGGTGGTGACCATCAGCATGCGTGTCGGCGAAAACGACAAGCTCTACGGTTCCGTCACTCCTGCCATGATCGGCGACGCCCTCGCCGCCATGGGCATCGAAGTGGATCGTCATCGTCTGCTTCTGGACGGCTCCATCCGCACTCTGGGCGAACACAATGTGCGCGCCCGTCTGCATGCCGACGTGGTTCCTTCCTTCACCGTGAAGATCGTGTCCGAAGAAAAGCACATCGTTGAAGAAGAAGCCCCCGTGGAAGCTCCCGCTGCCGAAGCTGAAGCTCCTGCTGAAAATGCCTGATCAGCTTCCTCGGAAGCCTGACGAGTCATGGACAGCCCGG
>USNI01000248.1 GCA_900555975.1 uncultured Desulfovibrio sp.
CCATGAGTTCTCCGGCATACATGACGGCGACGTCGTCCGCAGCTTCCGCGACCACGCCGAGATCATGCGTGATGAGCAGAACCCCCATGTCGCGTTCCCGTGCAAGACGTCCCAGAAGACGCAGGATCTGTCCCTGAATGGTGATGTCGAGAGCCGTGGTCGGTTCATCCGCAAGAAGAAGTCTGGGGGCGCAGGCCAGAGCCATGGCTATCATGACCCTCTGCCTCATGCCGCCGGAAAACTGATGGGGATAGTCGTTCAGCCTGCGGCGGGGATCGGGAATGCCCACCAGTTCCATGAGTTCCACGGCCTTCTCTTCCGCTGCATGCCGATGCAGTCCCTGATGGATTTCCAGAGGTTCCATCAGCTGCCTGCCGATGCGAAGCACCGGGTTCAGAGACGTCATGGGTTCCTGGAAAATCATGGAAATATCTCTTCCCCGTCTCTGACGCATGGCTTTTTCGCTCAGGGCACCGAGGTCTTCTCCATCGAACAGTATGGACCCCTGCGTGATGCGTCCGGGGCGGGGAAGAAGACGCATGATGGAAAATGCCGTCATGCTTTTCCCTGAACCGGATTCTCCCACAAGACAGAGCGTACGCCCGCTGAACAGCTGAAAGCTGATGTCGCGTACGACGGAAACGGAACCGAAGGATACGGTGAGATGTTGAACGTCAAGCAGAGGTGACATGATGCCGACCGATGACAGAAGTGAAGAAAGACTCCGCGCAAGGAGGCGGAGGAAAACGGAACAGTGCCGACTATGACACAGCTTTTCTGCAGGGGCAAGACAGCGGGAGCATGATTTGACAAGAGAAGAGCGGAGGCTTAGCTTGTTGAAACCGTATTTCGTGTGGGAAATCCGGACGACCTGTCAGCCGAAGAAGGCGGCTGTCCCGGAAGAGGAGGCGGTCGTTTTTCCGCACGGCTCTGCCGTCCATCCTGCACGAGGAGACAAAACCTCAGCTTTTATTTTTATAAGGATAAATGACATGAGCATACCTCTTCGTTCCCTTCCCGTGGGCCGCAAGGCGCGCATCGCCTCTGTCCGTGCCGACGGAGAACTGGGTCGCCGCATCCGCGACATGGGGCTGGTGACAGGAGCCGAAGTGGAAGTGATAGGCCGCGCGCCGCTGCGCGATCCTGTGGCCCTCCGCCTGCCGGGCTTCACGCTGAGCCTGCGCAACAATGAAGCTGATTATATTCTGGTGGAGCCGGTGGACTGATGTCGTACTTCCATCATTCTGACGAAGGGCAGCCGCGCAGCGAGCTGCCCACCCTTGCGCTCGCAGGAAATCCGAATTCGGGAAAGACGACCTCCTTCAACGCGCTTACCGGAGCGCGTCAGCATGTTGGCAACTATCCGGGCATCACCGTGGAGCAGAAGGAGGGCATTGCTCACTGCGACGGAGAATCCATACGCATCATTGACCTTCCCGGCGCATATTCGCTGACGGCCTATACGCAGGAAGAGCGCGTGGCACGCCGTGTCATCGGCAGGGAAAGACCGCTGGCCGTCATGGCGCTGCTCAATGCCGGCGCACTGGAACGCAATCTGTATCTTGCCGTGCAGCTCATGGAGATGGGCGTTCCCGTATCCATCGGTCTGAACATGATGGATGAGGCGCGGGCCATGGGCATGAGCATTGATGTTCCCCAGCTGTCCCGGCGTCTTGGTGTACCGGTCGTTGAGACCGTGGCCAGAACGGGAGAGGGATTGCAGGAGTATCTGCGTGAGACGCTGGCCTTCGGTCGTCGTTTCGAGGGGCAGCCCTGGCATCCGCTTCATATTTCCTACGGACCGGATCTTGATCCGGTGCTCAAGCATCTGACGGAATCACTGGATGAGGAGGGCGTGGGCTGTGCGCCGTATCCCACCCGGTGGCTGGCGCTGAAGCTTCTGGAAAACGATTCGGAGATTCTTGACGAACTGAGCCACGACAAGCCGGAAGTCATGGCGCACGTCAAGGAGCATATCGACGAGGTCGAAGCCCACCTCAAGGCCACGCTCGGCAGCAGCGCCGAGGCCATCATTGCCGACTACCGCTACGGATACATCAGCTCTCTGCTGCGCGGCGTGCTCACCCGCCGTGACGACATCGCCCAGCGCATGGATCTTTCCGACAGAGCCGACCGGATTCTGACGCATCAGTTTCTCGGGCCGCTCATCATGCTCGGCATCATGTACCTCATGTACCGCATCACGTTTTCCCTCGGTGAAGTGCCCATGCAGTGGGTGGAGGCGTTTTTCGGCTGGCTGCGCAATATTGTCGATGTCAGCATGGCGGACGGCGTATTCAAATCCATGATCACGTCCGGCATCATCGACGGTGTTGGCGGCGTCATGTGCTTTGTTCCGCTCATTCTGCTGATTTTCATGCAGATAGCCATTCTGGAAGACTCCGGATACATGGCGCGCATGGCCTATATGCTGGACAGAATCTTCCGTATTTTCGGCCTTCACGGCGCTTCCGTGGTGCCGTACATCCTTGGCGGCGGCATAGCCGGCGGCTGCGCCGTTCCGGGCATCATGGCTGCGCGGACGCTTCGCAGTCCCAGGGAGAAGCTGGCTACGCTCCTGACCGTGCCTTTCATGGCATGCGGAGCCAAGTTGCCGGTATTCATTGTGTTTTCCGGTGTGTTTTTCCCCGGTAACGAGG
>USNI01000249.1 GCA_900555975.1 uncultured Desulfovibrio sp.
GGACTTTGCCCACAGTGTTGGAGCCAAGGCCATTCTCCGCGGTCTGCGCGCCGTTTCGGATTTTGATTACGAATTTCAGATGGCGCTCATGAACCGCAAGCTTCAGCGCGACGTGCAGACCATCTTCCTCATGTCCGATCTGCGATGGATGTATATAAGCTCCACCAACATACGCAACGTGGCCTCTCTCGGTGGAGATGTCCGCTGCCTCGTTCCCTCTTCGGTCATTCCCCGACTGCGCCGTGCCTATCATCTGCCGGACAGCTGGCCCGGAGAATCCGACTGCGGACATGACGACATGCCCGGCGAGGACGATCTGTTCGAGTGCCGGGGATAAGCACGGCCTCAGAATCCCCCGTTGACTCGAACGACTTCCGATGACGCCGTGCCATGCCTCACGTCATATCCGTCGCACAACGGCACGATGCGGAAGACCTTTTTTCAGCCGGATGCGGCATACACTCTGTCCATTGCCATGCAGCTTTGAGGGGAGCCGAACATGAACCATCAGCCCGCCATACTCTGCCTTGTCGGTCCTACCGGTTCCGGCAAGACCGCCGCGGCACTGCATCTGGCCGCCGTGCTGGAAAAGGCCGGAAAGCCCGTCGCCGTCATCAACGCGGACTCACGTCAGGTCTACCGTGACTTTCCCATCATTACGGCACAGCCTTCGGAAAAGGAAAAAACGCTCTGTCCTCATAAACTTTACGGATGGCTGGAAAGCACACGGAAAATTTCTGCCGGTCAGTGGTCGGAAATGGCTGAAACCGCCATACGGGAAACGCTGGAACAAGGCCGCGTCCCCATGCTTGTGGGCGGCACGGGCTTCTATCTGCGCGCCCTGCTCGACGGCATAGCCGACATTCCGGCCGCGGATCCGGACGTCACGGCCAGACTGACCGCCGAATGCAAAAGGCTCGGCGCTCCGGCCCTGCATGAGAGGCTTGCGACCGTGGATCCGGAATATGCCGCAAAAATTCATCCCAATGACAGCCAGCGGAATGTGCGGGCCCTTGAAGTATGGGAAAGTACGGGCAGAACCTTCAGCTGGTGGCACGCCCAGACGCCTCCGCCTGCTGCCTATCGGGTTCTGAGACTCGGCATCGGTCTTCCTCTGCAGGAGCTTTCCCCGCTTCTTGAAAAGCGCATTGCCGCCATGATCGAAAGCGGAGCGCTGGAGGAGGCTCGAACGGCGCTCAGGATATGTCCGGATACGCAGGCTCCTGGCTGGAGCGGCATAGGCTGCGCCGAAACAGCGGCCTATCTGCGGGGAGAACTGAGCCTTGACCGCTGTCTGGAACTCTGGGCACGCAATACCCGGGCCTACGCCAAAAGACAATGGACATGGTTCAGGGCCGACAAACGCATTCTCTGGCACCGGCCCGGGGAATACGAAGCGCTGGAAAAGCTGGTCGAAGACTTCCTCGCTCCGAACGCATGACCAGCAGTCGGACAACGTTTATTCCATACTTTCAAACGGTTTTGCCTGCACGGTGCTTGACAGCACAGCCCTGCCGCGTACAAGATGAGCGCAACTGCCAAGGAGGCGCCGCCATGACCACCGTCCTTTACTGCAAAGACGATCTGGAATTCTGCTTCAGCGACACGTTCGAAGGAAAATTTCTTGTTTCCCTGCTGGAAAACATGAAGGAAAAGCTCCTCACCGAAACGTGGGACGATTACAATGAGGTACACCATTGCTGCAAGATCATTCATGATTTCAGCAGAACTCCGGGTCTGGTCATGGATTTTCATACCCTTCGCCGCGGTGAGGAACAGCTCGGCATGGTCATGATATCGCACGGCGCCATCGATCCCGACATCTACGCCTGTTCCGGACTGTCCATTTCCGATCCGCTGGATCAGGTGGCCCTGCTCAGCTATTTCCACATTGCGCCCTCCGGACGCGGCAACGGTACCTTCTGGCTGCGGGATCTCATCATGCCCTTCTACGCCGATCAGGGCTATACGGCCATCTATCTGAAAAACAGCCATCCGAAGGCCTTTCCCCTGTACGACAGACTCGGAACGGTCATCGGCAACTACACCTTCCCGAGCGACAACGGCGAGCATATGCGCGTGGGCCGCATCTACCGACTGCCGCTTCAGGAGCGTCCCTTCCCCGGGGAGTGATTCATGCCCGGCATCGTTTTCGACATGGACGGAGTTCTCGTGGACTCCGAACGCTTGGTACTGCGCTCATGGGAATGCGCAGGGAGAGACCTTGGACTCGGAGACCTGCGTGATCTTTTCTTCCGCTGCATAGGCACTACGCACGCCAGCACACAGAAACGTTTTGCGGAAATCTATGGAGCCGGCCTGAATTATCAGGATTTCCGCGACCGCACGCGCCTCTACTACATGGAGTTTACAAAGGACGGCGTTCCTCTCAAGCCGGGCGTCATGGAGCTGCTCTCCTGGCTGAAGGAGCATGGCTGGATCACCGGACTTGCCAGCTCTTCACGCGAAGCCAATGTTCGCCGCAACATGGAAATGACGGGCATGGGCCGCTATTTCGATGTCCTCATCTGCGGAGACATGCTCACCGCCAGCAAGCCTGCGCCGGACATTTATCTGCGTGCCTGCAAGGAACTGTGCATGGAGCCGTCGCACACCTTTGCCGTGGAGGATTCACGCAACGGCATTATCTCTGCCAGC
>USNI01000250.1 GCA_900555975.1 uncultured Desulfovibrio sp.
GCCATGACATCGAGGGCGAGGAGAGGATTGACCTGGAACTGCAGCGCATCCTGACATTCCACGAACAGATCGGAAAGCTCGATGAGGAGATGTTCCGGGAGCGGGCGCATGAGAGCGGAGAGCGGACCGGCGTTGCGACCTGCGAGACAGTCGGCAAGGGCCTTCTGTCCGACGAGGGTGATCTGCTGTGCCGAGGCGGCGTCGAGAGCGTTGCGGGCCTGCGTGAGGTCGAACCAGCCGCGGCCTTCGGAGGCGAAGCGGGCAAGGGCCTGTTCCCAGAACTGCATGGCTTCGGAGAGCGGACGGCCTGCGGGAGGCCACGGGAGGGTGATGACCCATCCGCGGGACACCAGCGTAGGCAGCAGCCGTTCACGCTGCGGCGCGGTGAAGACGAAGCAGGTATCGGGGGAAGGATCCTCAAGAACCTTGAGCAGGGAATTGGCGGCTTCCACGCCGAGGGCCTGAGCCTCGGCCAGCACGATGACGCGCCGTCGTCCGAAATGCGGCTTTTCGCCGAGCACGGGACGCAGAGCGCGCACCTCGTCGATCTTGATGGAGGCTGCACGACCGTCGAGCAGGAACAGGTCGGGATGCATGGCCGCTCCGAGTCTGAGACAGGAGGAGCAGGCGAGGCACGGTTCGTCGTCGCTCAGTTCGCAGTTGAGGAGCGCGGCCCACCAGAGGGCGAGAGCCACGCGGGAAGAAGCCTCGCCGCCTTCCAGATGCAGAAGCTGCGGAGGTTCGTGCCGCATGGTCTTCAGGAAGGCGCGGGGGCGTTCCAGTTCCGGAGCAAGGGCCGGTTCAAAAGCGGCGCGCGCCTCGTCGGCACCGGGAAGGACGTCTCCGGTTTCGGCTTTGCGCGCGGACGCCCTGACGTTTTTCTTTCCCGCCGCCATGTCAGCGCCGGAAGGTCTGGTTCCTGTCGGGTCCGACGGAGATGTATCCGGCCTTCACGCCCAGCACTTCCTCGATGCGCTCGATGTAGCGGCGGCAGTTTCTGGGCAGGCAGGCCCAGTCCGTGCAGCCGGAAAGGTCCTCATCCCAGCCGGGCAGGACTTCAAAGACGGGCTTGGCGTTGTCGAGACCGCGGGGAGTCTGAGGCGGATACTTCACCACCTTGCCTTCGTACTCATAGGCCACGCAGAGCTTGATCTCCTTGAGACCGGAGAGCACGTCCACCTTGGTGAGGGCCATGGTGGTGGGATCGCACAGGCGGATCATTTCACGCAGCACCACCAGGTCGAGCCAGCCGCAGCGGCGGGGCCTGCCGGTGGTGGCGCCGTATTCGCCGCCCTGACGACGCAGAAATTCGCCCATGTCGTCGAAGAGTTCCGTGGGGAAGGGGCCGGAACCGACGCGGGTGGTGTAGGCCTTCACGATGGCGATGCGCTGGTCGATCATGCCTGCATGCACGCCGGAACCGATGGAAGCGTTGTCGCAGACCACGTTGGAGGAGGTCACGAAGGGATAGGTGCCGTGGTCGATGTCGAGCATGACGCCCTGCGCACCTTCAAACATGATGTTCTTGCCCGCGGCATCGGCCTCCATGATGAGGGAGGAGACGTCGGCGAGATAGGGCACGAGACGGGGAGCAATGGCCATGAGGTCGTCGAACACGGTCTGCGGATCCAGCGCGGGCATCCCGTAGAGCCGGGTGAAGAGCACGTTCTTTTCCTCAAGGGCACGCTCGATCTTGGCACGGAGCACTTCGGGATCGGTGAGATCGCCGGCTCTCACGCCCACGCGGGCCTTCTTGTCCTCGTAGCAGGGACCGATGCCGCGACCGGTGGTGCCGATCCTGTTTTTCGCCTTTCCCTCGCGCGCACCGTCGATGGCGCGATGGTAGGGCATGATGAGATGCGTCTTGTAGCTGATCTTCAGCCTTTCGGGACTGACGTCCAGTCCGAGGCTCTGAAGGGCGTCGATTTCCTCAAGAAAGCTCTCCGGATCGAGCACGACGCCGTTGCCGATGATGCACATTTTCCCGGGGTGAAGGATGCCCGAGGGAACAACATGCAGGACGTACTTCCGGCCATCCACAATGACCGTGTGTCCGGCGTTGTTGCCGCCCTGAAAACGGACCACCATATCCACTTCGGAAGTGAGCAGATCGACGATCTTGCCCTTGCCCTCGTCGCCCCACTGCGCACCAACGATCGTCATGTTCGACATATATTTCTCCTTAAGACGCACCTTGAAAAGTAGAACGGTCTCTCGGACCCTTCTGAAAACGCGCCAAAGCCATTTTTATAGAGACCTTTGCCTGCCTCGTCAACAAGTAATGAAGCCGTCCGTCCGCCGGCACGCAGCGCCGGGGACACGCGCTCCGTCCTCCCGTCTCCGGCCGAAGATCTTCCGGTGCGGCGCCCGGAGGCGCAGGACAGAAACACGTCCCGTTCCTTCTTCCAAAGCGCCGCTCAGCTGCCGTCCGCTTCGGGAAAGCAGTCGGGAAACTCCGTCATGTCGCGCTCCAGCTCCTCGCGCATCCAGTTGAAGAAGGCCCGCACCCGCGGCGTGTCCGCGGCCTCTCCGGGACAGGCCGCCGTATACCGGCTCGTCACCGCAATGGAAGGCGATCGCAGCGCATGAAGCCTTCCGGCCCGCAGATCCTCAACCGCCAGCAGCGACCCGGAAAGCGCCGCGCCCCTGCCCTCGGC
>USNI01000251.1 GCA_900555975.1 uncultured Desulfovibrio sp.
GCTCCACCATTCTGCTCATCAGCTTTCTTGCGGCTGCCGCCCCCTGCGCCTCCACCGTCACGCAGATGGCCCATCTCTACGGACACAACGGCGAATACGCGAGCCTCATCAACGTGATCTCCACATTGCTGTGCGTCGTCACCATGCCCGTCATGGTGCTGCTCTTTCAGCTCTGACTGCCTGCTTCTTCCCGTGTCGATCTCACGTCAGACAGCGTTCCCAAAAAAGTTCTACATCTCTAAGTGTGACGACAGCCCTTTTCAAAGGCCGGGGGCGGTGTTATCTTCCTTCACGTTTTCATTGACCGTCGACGCGCCGTTACGGCGCAAGGAATAAGGATACCATCATGACTGAACGTTCCTTCCATCGCGGCCGCCGTCTGCGCCGCACCCCCGCCATCCGCGACATGGTGCGCGAGACGTCCCTGTCCGCCGCCGATCTCATCATGCCCTACTTCGTCGTGGACACCCCCGACCAGGCCTTCCGCCAGCCCATTGCCTCCATGCCCGGACAGTTCCAGCTCTCCCTTGCCGAACTTGAAAAGGAAATCGGCGAGGCCGTGAAGCTCGGTCTGCGTGCCGTCCTTCTGTTCGGCATTCCCGCATCCAAGGATCCCGTGGGTTCCGGCGCCTACGCCGACGACGGCATCGTGCAGCGCGCTACGCGCATGATAAAAAAGAACTGGCCCGATCTCGTCGTGGTCACCGACCTGTGCCTTTGCGAATACACCTCGCACGGACACTGCGGCATCATTGCCGACGGCGACACCTCCGGTCACGTCCTCAACGACCAGACTCTCGATCTTCTGGCCAGAACCGCCGTTTCCCAGGCTGAAGCCGGCGCGGACATCATCGCGCCCTCCGACATGATGGACGGTCGCGTTCTCGCCCTGCGCACCGCTCTGGACAAGGCCGGTTTCGAAGAAACTCCCATCATGTCCTATGCGGTGAAATACGCCTCCGCCTACTACGGCCCCTTCCGCGACGCCGCGGAATCCGCACCTCACTTCGGCGACCGCCGCACCTATCAGATGGATCCCGGCAACGTGCAGGAAGCTCTGCGTGAAATGCAGGCCGACATCGACGAAGGAGCGGACATCTTCATCGTGAAGCCCGCCGGCCCCTATCAGGACGTCATCCGCCTCATGCACGACAGTTTCGACGTGCCGCTGGTCTCCTATCAGGTAAGCGGTGAATATTCCCTCATCTGCGCCGCCGCCCAGAACGGCTGGATCGACCGCAGGGCCGTCATCATGGAATCCCTCACCGGACTCAAGCGCTCCGGCTCCAAGATGATCATCACCTACTTCGCCGTGGAAGCCCTCCGCGAAGGATGGATTCGCTGATGAGCGGCCATGCTTCCGCCCCGTCCTCTCTCGGCGCCTGCCATCCCGGCGGACACCCTCTCGGCCGTCCCGCCGACGGCATGCCGGGCGGTCATCCTGCCACGGGAAAGCCCCGCTTCCTGCCCGACGGATCCCCCAAATGCCGTCTCATCGCATGGGAAGTGACGCGTTCCTGCAATCTTGCATGCAAGCACTGCCGTGCCGAAGCCCATCCCGAACCCTATCCGGGCGAGCTCTCCACGCAGGAAGCCAAGGCGCTCATCGACACCTTCCCTGAAGTGGGCGAACCCATCATCATCTTCACCGGCGGCGATCCCATGATGCGCGCCGACGTCTATGAACTGGCCGCCTATGCCCGCGACAAGGGGCTGCGCTGCGTGATGTCGCCCAACGGCACGCTCATCACGCCGGAAAGCGCACGCAAGATAAGGGAAGCCGGCTTTCAGCGCTGCTCCATCTCCATCGACGGAGCAGACGCGGCCAGTCACGACGCCTTCCGCGGCGTTCCCGGAGCCTTCGACGCCTCCATGCGCGGCATCGAATACCTGAAGGCCGAAGGTGTGGAATTCCAGATCAACACCACGGTGACCAAAAGCAACCTGCACTCGTTCAAGGATATCTTCCATCTCTGCGAACGCATCGGCGCCGTGGCATGGCACATCTTCCTGCTGGTGCCCATGGGACGCGCCGCAGAAATTCAGGAAGAGGTCATTTCCGCCGAAGAATATGAGGAAGTGCTCCACTGGTTCTATGATTTCCGCAAGACGACCTCCATGCACCTCAAGGCCACCTGCGCGCCGCACTACTATCGCATCATGCGCCAGAAGGCCCGCGAGGAAGGCGTGACCGTGAACATGGAAAACTTCGGCATGGATGCCATGACCCGCGGCTGTCTCGGCGGCACGGGCTTCTGCTTCATCAGCCATACCGGCCAGCTCCAGCCCTGCGGCTATCTCACTCTCGACTGCGGCAACGTGCGGGACACCCCCTTCCCCGAACTCTGGAAGAAGACTCCCTGGTTCCTCAAATTCCGCGATCAGAGCGCCTATGAAGGAAAATGCGGCGTATGTGAATACCACAAGGTATGCGGAGGCTGCCGTGCTCGCGCCTACAGCATGACCGGTGATCCCATGGCCCAGGAACCTTTGTGCCTGTATCAGCCGAAGGCTGCAAAATAATCGGGAAAGCCCGCGCTTTCCCTCATGCTTTCCCCGTTCCTCCGCGGACGGGGAAAGCAATATGTCCAGGGATGCCTCCATGCTCCCGCGAAAGGGCATCCCGACGCTCAAGGAGACCTCATGGTTCAG
>USNI01000252.1 GCA_900555975.1 uncultured Desulfovibrio sp.
CTCTCCAAGGCCAACTCCGAAGAATTCGATCCCCTGACCGATGAAAAGGTCATCTACCTCATGACCGAGTGGTATGATTTCCGCAAGAACGCCGTGGAAGTACGCGACGAGGCCAGCAACAAGGGCGGAACTCTGCGCCTCGGCGCATACCCCTGCACGCTGCTGCCCGGCACCAGAGCCGCTGAAGCCTACAAGCAGGAAAACATTTCCGAACGTCATCGCCATCGCTACGAATTCAACAATGCCTTCCGCGAAACCCTCAGCCAGCACGGCATGATCTTCAGCGGAACCTCCCCCGACGGCACTCTCGTGGAAATTGTGGAACTTCCCGATCATCCCTGGTTTGTCGGCTGTCAGTTCCATCCCGAATTCAAGTCCCGCCCCATGCATGCCCATCCGCTCTTCCATGACTTCATTGCGGCCGCCATCAAGCAGTCCAGGAAGAAATAGCCCGTCACTTCCATAAGGAAGAACATCAGGACCGCCCCTTCAAGGGGCGGTTTTCTTTTAACCAAAAAGGCTCTCCCCCTGAGGAGAGAGCCTGAAATGTCAACGTGCCGGATCAGCGCAGGCCCGCCATGTGATTGCACGGCCCGTGCCCCTTGCCCGGGGCAAAGCTGTGCCTGAGCGCGAGATTGAGAAATTCCTGAGCTCTGGTGACGGCCGTGCGCAGAGGCATGCCGAGCGCAAGCTGCGCGGCTATGCCCGCCGAAAGCGTGCATCCCGTTCCGTGACTGTTCTGCGTATCCACATGAGGCTGGCGCAGAGCCACCGGCTCGCGTCCCTTCTCCAGCAGCCAGTCGGTCACGAATACGGGGCTGCCCTCGCAGTGACCGCCCTTCATGAGCACGGCCTTCGCTCCCATGTCCAGCAGTCTGGTTCCGGCCTCGATGATGTCGTCCTCGGTGCGGATCGTCATGCCGGCAAAGCACTCCGCCTCCGGCCTGTTGGGCGTGAAGAGCGCGGCGCGGGGCATGAGGCGGTCACGCAGCGTGGCGATGCCGTCTTCTTCCATAAGCTTGTGGCCGCTCGTGCTCACGCATACCGGATCCACCACCAGCGGAAAACTCTGCTTGTCCAGAATGTCGGCCACGGCATTGATGATGCCGGAATTGAACATCATGCCCGTTTTGGCGGCATGCACGGGAAAACCTTCCAGCACGGTCGTGAGCTGAAGCGCCACAAAGGACGGATCTGGCGCGTGGATGCCCGTCACGCCGAGACCGTTCTGCGCGGTCAGCGCCGTGATCACGCTCATGCCGAACGTTCCCATCATAGTCATGGTTTTAAGATCGGCCTGTATGCCCGCTCCGCCGCCGGAATCGGATCCGGCGATGGTAAGTACGTTCGGCGGCTGCTGCATGGTGACGCTCCTCTGACCTTTTTCTTTCTGCAATGCACACAAAACGCCTGCAGCGTCAAGCTTTCCAAAGCCCCGAAGGCCTAAAGATCTTGATGGAACGCCTTTTTTTGGGTACAAGAAAACCTAATTCTACTTTTTCCCGAAAGGAGTCCGTGGATGCACCGTTTCAAATTCATTTCCGCTCTCCTTCTGGCGATGCTGCTCGTGCCCGGCATCTGCTTCGCCGAAGGTCATTTCCAGCTGCCCAATGATCTTTCCATCATGTGGGTCGTGCCCTTTGTCTGCATGCTGCTTTCCATAGCCATCTGTCCGCTGGTGGTTCCCCATTTCTGGGAGCATCATTTCGGCAAGGTGGCCGGTTTCTGGGGTCTGGCCTTCCTCGTTCCCTGCGCGCTCACCTTCGGATTCGGCAATGCTTTCTTCCTCGCCGCCGAAAGCATTCTGCTTGAATACGTTCCCTTCATCCTGCTGCTGCTCGCCCTGTTCACCGTGGCCGGCGGCATCCGTCTCAAAGGCACTCTCGTGGGCACCCCCATCGTGAATACCGCCATTCTGGCCGTGGGTACCGTGCTCGCCAGCTGGATGGGCACCACCGGTGCGGCCATGCTCCTCATCCGTCCGCTGCTGCGCGCCAACGCCCATCGTAAATATCGTGTGCATCAGGTCGTGTTCTTCATCTTCCTCGTGGCCAACATCGGCGGCTCCCTCACTCCTCTCGGTGATCCGCCTCTGTTCCTCGGCTTCCTCAAGGGCGTGAGCTTCTTCTGGACCACCGTGCATCTGTTCGTGAAGACCCTGCTTGCTTCCGTTATCCTGCTCGTGCTCTACTTCGTCATCGACACCGTGCTCTTCAAGAAGGAAGGCAGCCCCGTTCCCGCCGATGCCGCCGGCTCCAAGGAAAAGCTCGGCTTTGAAGGCTGCATCAACTTCGTGTTCCTCGCCTGCATCGTGGCCAACACCCTCATCTCCGGTCAGTGGACCGGCCCGACCTTCCACATCTTCGGCGTTCCCATGGAACTGCAGAACGTCGTGCGCGACGTCATGTACATCGTGATCGCCGTCGCCTCCTGGAAGACCACCGACATGGGCTGCCGTACCCGCAACAACTTCACCTGGGCGCCCATTGAAGAAGTGGCCAAGCTCTTCATCGGCATCTTCCTCAGCATGATTCCCGCCATTGCCATCCTGAAGGCCGGCTCCGACGGCGCTCTCGCCGCCGTGGTGAACCTGACCACCGATGCCGAAGGCCATCATGTGACCTCCATGTTCTTCTGGATGACCGGTCT
>USNI01000253.1 GCA_900555975.1 uncultured Desulfovibrio sp.
AATGGGGCATGGACATCCCTGAGCTGAAGGCCGGACGTCTCATGGCCTGCGTGGGACTGGGCCAACCTTCGTTCGAGCATCTTGCCGAATGCATCCATTCCTATGTGCTGCCCTTCGTGAAGGAGAGGGCGCGCGCTCTCAAGGAACGGCTGGCCGCCGGCGACGACGGGGACGGCGCCGTGGAGCAGGAACTGCTCAGACTGGACGGACTGACCGCCGACGTCATCGCCAGAGACTGGCTGGAAGGCTCGGATCTTCCGGAGATCGGTTCGCAGGCGCCGGACGTGCCGCTCATGTTCACGCGCTCCCCCGCCCAGATGGTGGAGGAACTCGCCGGACTGCATACCGGTTACCGCCTCATCCTGAATCTTGCCGGACTCAACGTGCGCGACGTGCTCGAACTGCTCTACGACTGCGACTGCTGCATCACGCATCTTGAGCTTTTCAACCTCAAGGACTGGCACGAAGGTCTGCTCAACGATCTGCCCGCCATCAACGAGCTGCAGCGCGTGCTCAACGAAGGCCGCGGTCCGCGCATCAAGCAGATGGTGCACGAGATCCTCGACGCCCTGGAGGCGCAGGGCGAAACGGAACGGGCCGAAAAGTTCCGCAGCATCCAGAGCAACATTCCCACGCTCTGGGAATACTACCGCAAGAATCCCCTCAAGAGCCGCATAGGCTCCAATTCCGTCCGGGACAACAACGGCCGTTCCTTCGGCATGGGCTTCGTGTACACCGAAACCCTGCCTTCCCGCGCCAAGAAGACCCTGCGCGAAAACAGCAGATACATGGGCGACATCCCGGTGTACACCCGCATAGAGGAGCGCGTCAGCTACGAGGACGACAGAGACAGCGTCTCCGCCTTCACCCGCGCCGTCCGGCGCATTCCGGGGCTTCGCCACTTCCGCCAGGCCAGAAACCGCGCCTGGCTGCCCGACGACAACAGTCAGATCGCAAGGCCCGGCAACGTGGTCAGTCTCGGCGGCATCAACGTCACCTCCGACAACGGCCTGCGCGAAGATCATGCGGCCCGCGTCGAGGAAAAACCGGGATCCGCCTACCTGAGCACCACCGTCACCAACTGGATCAAGGTCATGGCGGGCTTCATCCCCTCGGTGGCCTCCTTCCTCTACACCCAGGACTGGTGGTTCCTCGCCTGGTTCGGCACCTTCATCTGGTTCGGCATCACCGGCATACGCAACATCATCCAGATGGTCGTGGCCGGCAACGGCACCACGCGCACCACGCTCCTGCGCTGGAAGGATCACGTGAGCATCAGCCGCATCTGCGACTCGCTCATGTACACCGGCATATCCGTGGCGCTGCTTGAGGTCATCGTGCGCGTGTGGCTCCTGGAGGATCTGTGCGGACTCAGCGTGCGCGAGCATCCGGGCGTGGTGTTCGCCGTGCTGAACTTCGTGAACGCCATCTACATCTGCACGCACAACATCTATCGCGGCTTCCCGCGCGAGGCCGCCATCGGCAATCTGTTCCGCAGCGCCCTCGCCATTCCCGTGTCCTCGTGGTACAATCAGGCCTTCGTGGCCATACTCCTGCTCTGCGGCGTCGAGGATCCGCTGTTCTATTCCGTGCCCAGCGCGGCCATCATCGCGAAGCTCGCCTCCGATACCGTGGCCGCCGTCATCGAGGGCTACGCCGACAGCCAGAACAACCGCCGCATGCGCCGCTGGGACTACGACGGCAAGATCGCCCGCGTCTTCGCCTGCTACACCAGACTCGAGCTGCTCTTCCCCGAAGAGGACATCCTCATCAAGCTCGCCAGATCCGAAGGCAGGGTCGACGAACTTTCCGGCGAGGCCCGCAGACTCGAACTCGCCCTCATCATCAACGCCCTCGACCTCATGTACTTCTGGTTCTACCAGCCCCGCGCACAGGACGCCTTCCGCCGCATGGTCCGCAACATGAGCCAGGCCGACAGAACCGTCTTCGCCCGCTCCCAGCTCGTGCTGCTGCGCGAACGCGACATCAGCCAGCTCTTCGTCGACGGACTCGTCGGACGCAACTTCTCCCAGCCTCTGGCGTTCTACCTCGACAGGCGACGCGATTACCTCAATGCCATGATGAAACTCTGCCGTCCCGGCCGCAAAAGCGTGCAGACCCTGCCCTCCATCGTTTTTGAAGAGGACGGATCCGGAGAAAAAAATACTTCTTCCTCGCAGGGATAAAAAGAAGAAGAACTGTATTGCATAAAGGTCGGAAGTATAGTACACGGAAAACATACTCGCCCTCGACAGCTCGTCGACTGCGGGATGCAGCTCCCGCCGTTTTTCACTACGGGAGCCGGGAACTCTTATATATGCCAGGCGGCATATCCGAACAAGTTCTGAGGAGGACTTATGAAACGCTTTGTTGCTCTTTCCCTGATCATGGGTCTGATGCTCGGCGCCACCGCCATGGTCGGCACCGCGCAGGCCGCTAAAGTCATCAAGATCGCCGGCATGAAGGCCGAAGGTGAACCTGAAACCATCGGCATGCACAAATTCGGCGAATATCTGGAAAAGCTCTCCAACGGCAAGTACCAGGTCAAGGTCTATCCCAACAGCTCCCTCGGAAAGGAAGACAAGTACATCGCCGATACCCGCCGCGGCACCATCGAAATGTGCGCCACCGGCACGCAGGTCGCCT
>USNI01000254.1 GCA_900555975.1 uncultured Desulfovibrio sp.
GATTGTCGGAGAGGGAGAGCAGAACTGACGCGCCGCGTTCCACGAGACCGACCGTGCTTGCGACCCAGGCGTACAGACCGGCGCAGGTGACCACGAACATGATGACGGCCGTGGCCTTGACCGATTCGACGAGCACGTCGACGAGAATGGATATCTTGTTGATGGTGCGGTAGATGAAGATGCCCACGAACAGACCGTAGAAGATGGCGACGGCCGCGGCTTCGGTGGGCGTGAACACGCCGCCGTAGATGCCGCCGAGGATGACCACGGGCGTCATGACGCCCCAGAACGCCTCGCGCAGGGCGCGGGAGACGGGCATGGATCTGGGTTTGCCGCGATAACCTTTTTTCCTGGAGGTGATGAGCACGGAGACCATGAGGAAGAGGGCGACGACGATGCCGGGAAGGAAGCCTGCGGCGAAGAGGGCGGGCACGGAGACGTCGGCGATGCCGCCGTAGACGATGAAGGCGATGCTCGGCGGAATGACGATGGCAAGGCCGGAGGTGACGGAGACGGTGGCGGCGGCGAAGGGCTTGTCGTAGCCGCTTCTGACCATGGCGGGGATGAGGATGAGTCCGATGGCGGCGACGGTGGCGGGTCCGGAGCCGCTGACGGCGCCCCAGAAGGTGGCGACGCCCACGGTGGCGATGGCGAGACCGCCTGTCATGTTGCCGACGAGGCATTCGACGAGGGTGACGATGCGCGCGGCGATGCCTGCGCGTTCCATGATGAAGCCTGCGAGGATGAAGAAGGGAATGGCGAGCAGGGGCACCTTGGCGACGCCGGCAAAGAAGTTGTAGGAGAGCATGTCGACGCCCATGTCCCACCACCAGCTGACGAAGATGGCGGAAAGACCGAGGGAGATGGCGATGGGCACGCGGAAGATGAGCGGGACGGCGAAGGTGATGAGCAGCCAGAAGGCGGGATCCTTGAAAAGTTCCATATCCATGGCGGATTCTCCGTGGGAAGCGCTTCGGAGTGATTTCCGAAGGTCTGGGTTGTTGTGTCGCGGGGCGCGGAAGCGCCGTACGGTCGCGGGGGCAGACTAGTAGTTTCTCAGTCGGAAGTCTTCCCGGACTTTCTGGAGAATGCGCACGATGATGAGGGCGGAGAAGAGCGGCGTGGCCATGGTGTAGATCCAGACCGGAATGGCGAGAGATTCGGAGACCACGTTGAGTTCGAACTCATCCATGACCTCGATGCATCCCTGCCAGCAGAGGGCGCCGAAGAAGGCGATGCAGCACAGGAAGCTGAAAACGTAGAGGAGCTTTCTGAGAGGACGGGGCATGGCGTCGTAGACGAGGTTCATGCTGAAGTTTCCGCCTTCGCGGAAGGCCCGGGAGGTGCCGAGAAGAACGATCCAGACAAAGAGGTTGACGGTGAGTTCTTCCGACGAGGAGAAGGAGAAGTTGGTGCAGTAGCGGACGATGACGTTGATGAACGAGATGCACGCCATGACGGCCAGCAGGATGGCTCCGAGAAGTTCTTCGAAGCGGGCGTTCAGAAAGTTCCACATAATGAGATTCCCTGATGATGAGAGAGGGAACGGTCCGTCGGGGCCGTTCCCCCGGTAGACGTTACTGTGCGGCCTTCATGTCGGCCTCTGCGGCCTTGACGAGTTCCGGTCCGATTTCCTTGGTCCACTTGTCGCGCACGCTCTGGGTGGCGGCATAGAATTCGTCGATCTGTTCAGGGGTGAACTTCACGATGGTCATGCCGTTGTCCTGCATGGTCTTGAAGGGATCGGTGACGGCGGGCACCTTGTTCAGGCTCTGCAGATAGGCGAGGGAGGAGCCGTCGTCGAAGCCGAGGCGGGAGAGGGCCTTGCTGTACTTTTCCATTTCCTTTGCGCAGTCGAGAAGGATGGCCTGATCTTCGGCGGAGAAGGAGTTCCAGACCTTGGCGTTGGAGGTGAGCAGCAGAGGATCGATCATGTAGTGCCAGTCGGTGTGATACTTGTGCCAGGTCCAGATCTGCAGGGTGATGTTGATGCCGTTGGTGGGGTTTTCCTGACCGTCGACGATGCCCTGCTGGAAGCCGGTGACGGCTTCGGACCAGTTGATGGCCTGGGGATTGGCGCCGAGAGCGGTGAAGATGTCGGCGAAGATGGGGGTGCCGCAGACGCGCAGCTTCATGCCCTTCATGTCGGAGGGATGGTTGATGGGACCTTTGCTGGTGGTGAGTTCACGGAAGCCGTTTTCGCCCCAGCCGATGAACTTGATGCCGGTTTTTTCCACGGCGTCGATGATCATCTGTCCGGACTTGCCGGCTTCGATGGCGTCCATGGCCTTGTAGCGGTCGGGATTGTTGGCGACGAAGAAGGGCAGGGCGGTGAGGTTGAGTTCCTGGACCTGGGGGGACCAGTTGATGGTGGAGGCGAGGGCGAAGTCGATGGCGCCGCGGCGCACGAGCAGAAGTTCGGAGGTCTGCTTGCCGGCCATGAGCTGAGCGCCGGGATAGACCTTGATGTTGATGCGGCCGTTGGTGCGTTCTCTGACGAGATCGGCGAAGTAGGTGGCGGAGAGGCCCCAGCCGGAGGTGGCGGCGGGCACGACGCTGAGCTTGTATTCCTGCTTGTAGGCGGCAAGGGCCGGAGCGGACAGGATACCCAGGCAGGCGGCGGCCATGAGGGCGGTACGGAAA